>JBKHFQ010000032.1:0-9569 GCA_046540135.1 Halobacteriales archaeon | reverse complement strand
GTTCATCTCCTCAACGTCGCCTTCATCGCGCGCTTCCATGAACCTCGTCATCGTCGCCTCGGGACCGTCGTCGCCGCCGTCGCCGTCGGCAAGCGGACCGACGCACCCCGTCGCCCCGAAAGCCACGGCGGTCGCAATCAGTTCTCTGCGTCTCATCGCCCAACGTTCCGGTCGCTCGTCTCTTATTACTTTCCCCGTCTCACTTCCTCAGCCTACCAAAACCTATAAGTACCAGTATTCTGACCATAACTATAGCGATAATAGAGGTGACACGAGAAATGAGAACTACAAAGCTACTTATAGCAGCCCTCGTTGCCGTCGGGATGGTCGCCGGAATGGCGGCACCCGCGGCTGCGTGGGGTTCAACGGTTCACGAGGGTACGGCGGAGGAAGCAGGAGACGCAGGCGGCGCACCGAGCTGGTATCAGGACGACCTGACCGAGAAGTCGATGTGGGGTGACGAGGTAGGAACAGCCGGTGAAGACGGGGATACGTTCGGCGTGAACGCCGAATACAACCCGTGGTATCAGGGCGCGGCTGAGTTCACGCTCGACGCCGCTGGCTCCGAGCTTCCGGTCAACGCCGACCACTGGCTCGCAATCAACGCCTACGACGCTCAGTTAGGTGACTCGTGGGACGTCGCGCAGTACGAGCCGATAGGAACCGGACACTACAACGCCGCGGAGTTCACGCAGAACGGACGTAACGCTGACTACAGCCATACTGCGTACGACCGCGTCGGCAAGGCACAGCACTATCTGCAAGACCTGACGGTTCCGTACCACACCGCGGCGATAGACAACGTCGGATACGGAACCTACGAGGACGAGAGCGGATTCAACCATCTCCACTACGAGGCGTGGGCAAGCGATGTCTACGACCAGTACGACTTCGCCGAGCATACGCGTGACGGCGTCGAGTCGTCCTGGAGCGCGCAGATTACGAGCAAGGACGACTTCGAGGAGCTCATAGCCGACGCCGCCGGGGATGCAAACGACCTCGCAAGCAACGTCGACGGCACCGGAGAGTGGGAGGACAACGTCTGGGCTACGCAGGAGATAATGCACATTCAGGGCAAGTACACGGCGCTGATGTACGACTACGGTACCGACGGCACGTACTACGAGATGGAGTACGACAACGGCAACGTTGACACGTCGGACGACGGCGACTCGTGGTGGTCTCTGTAGGGTAACGTAGAAGACTCTTTCTTTCGCTGACCAAGAGATTTAAGTCTGTACGAATCCAAGTGCGTGTAGTTCTATGTTAGGGCACAGGGTAGGCCGACGCGTCGTAGCCGCGGTTTCTGTCTCGTCGGCGACTGTAGGTACGGCGTTGGCACAGAACACTACCGAAACGTCGGAGATATGCGACACCACGCTCGTGACGGCGATGGACAACCTGATTACGCTCCTCGCTGTCATCGGTCCCGTGGTCGGGGCGCTCGTCGCCATGGCTTCGATGCTCGTACTCACCACGACGCAGAACCCGCGTAAGAAGAAGAAGTGGATAAAGACGCGTAACGACGCTATAAAGTACGGCATCGGTATACTGTTCGTCGGCGCTATAATGCAGTTACTCGTCACCGTCGTGGTACCCGGAGAGATAAGCACGTGTATCGACACCATCGGAATATAGCGCGCGTACTCTCCGTCTTCCTTCTGCTTATCGTCCTCTCGTCCACCGCCGCAGGCTTCGACCTGCCACAGCCTGACCACGGTATCGACGACGACTTTGACAAGCTCTGGTCGGCATACGACTACGACCCGCCGCCCGAAAACGGCTCGGCTCTCGAATACCTGACGCGCTCCTCAGACTACTTCTACGCCGAACCGCCTGACGAGCCAGCGCGCTGGAACGCCGGGGAGACGGAAAGCTTCGACGGCGGCGGAGGCGCGGCGTCGGTACATCCTTCTGACGCCAACCTCACCGACGGCGAAGAGGGTCTCGTCTACGACGCATACGTCTCTGTCTTCGCTGTCTCGCCGAGTACCATCGTCCATTACTCGCCCGACCGCGAAACGAGGTACGTCGGTACATCCGGTGACGTACACGCTTTCGTCGACTACCGTGTCGAGGGTGCCGACAGTCACTCCGCCGATATCGAGGTCGTCGAGACGGGTAACGAGACATCAGGTACGGGTGGGGTTACGGTTCCGTATGACGGTCTTGGCGCCGAAACCTTGACGGTGCGCGCCACGGTTGAGGCGACACGGACGGAGGAGGACGGTAACGTCACCAACGACACGGTCACCGTCGAGGACGAGGTCGGCGTACAGCCGTACAACGTCTCGTCTCCTTCGACGGTCGCACTTCGGACGTCTTACCCCGACGGCGACACGGCGGCGTTCGTCGTACGCGGCACACCTTGGTCGTCGGTCAAGGTTTCGAACTCGACCGTCCATTCGAACTGGCGCTTCTTCAGCGCCCGCGATACCGACTGGGACGAGTCGCTCGTCGTCGACCGTGGTTCGTCGACCGGCGAGGGCGAGACGTACCATCCGTTGCGCGTCCACGCCTACCCGTCGGACAGCGGCTACTACGTCGACGGTGATGCAGAGGTACGCGACACGCTCGGCGATAGTTTCGATGCTCCGACGCTCCCCGACGGTGTCAACGTCGATGTCGTCGACTCGGAGTACGAGACGACACGCGCCGCCGACCTACGCTACAACGGCTCCGACGGAATCGAGGTCACGGGTATCTTGGGCGATAAGGCGTCGGCTCGGACACCGCCGGTCAATCAGGAGATAGAAGCGACCAACCTAACCCTCTCGGTCGTCGAGAGAAACCGCAACGGTGTCGACGTCCGTGTCTCGTTACGCGACGAGAACGGCGAACCCATCGACACCGAAGCCTCGGGTGGGGAGGTCAGGCTCGAAGGACGCACGAACGTCACGACCGAACTCGACGGCACGGCGACGGTAAACGTCACGCCGCGACCGTCGGGGGCGGTCTTCGCACGGTACGTTCCCAACGACTGGCACGACACGCTTGACGAAAGCCGTGGCGATACACCGTACGAGGGTGATACCGACACGCTCATCGTCCGTAGCCGTTTCGAGGTTTTCGAAGAGCTCGGAATGCTCGCGCAGTTGGGGGTCTTCGTCCTGCCGTTCCTCGTCGTCACCTACATGCTCGACAAGGCGTTCGGACTCGGCGTCTGGCCACCGTGGCGGCGTCTCTGAACCGCGCACCGCCGACGGAGTTAACTACATGTAACTTCTGTACGAAACACGCACAATGGCGAACGAAGAGACAGCCTTCGTCGACGGCATAAGAAACGCGGCACGCGAGGTTCTTGCAGGTGGAGCCGACTCTCTACATGGTACCGTACAGGACATGTTCGAACTCGCCGTCGTGGTGACGGTGCGGACACCTTTTCCTCAGGCGCGCGACGGGTTCTTCTTCGGACAGCCGACGAACGAGCCTTGGGTGTCTATCTACAGCTACTACACCGAAGCCGTTCTACCCGTCACCGTACTCATACTCGCACTTGCCATAGCCATGATACTGTTCACAGGTATATTCGGGACCTTCCTGACGGGCTACGAAAGGTCACGTGCAAAGCGTCGTCTGTTTGTTGCCTTCCTGTTCGTTCTCGCGTGGTGGGGTATCGGAGCGTTCGTCCTGCGTTTCGTCGACGCGCTTGCCACCCTCATCGCGCCCGAACCCGCCGCTGTCGCCGACACCTTCCGCGGCGTGATGACCGTCGACGGACACGGAACGGTCACGACCGCGGCTCTGTCGCTCCTTGAGGCGTCGGTGGTCATATTCCTCGTCGCGTGGTTCTTCGTACGATGGATAGGCATATACGCGCTCATGCTCGCAACACCCATCGGCGTCGCTTTCTGGATTGTCGACGTGGGTCCGTTCGCGTACCTCTCGGCGCTCATAGAGGAGCTCATAACCAAGTTCATACCTCTCGCTTTCATCACGGTTCCCGCCGCCGTCGTCTTCCGTGTCGGAGAACTCCTGTTCGCTAACTTCGACCCGACGGCGGAGTTCGGTTCGGGCGTCGGACCTTTCCTACTCGCGCTCGGCTTCCCGCTCATGATACTCGTCGTCTCGTACTACGTCTTCTTCAAGCTACCCAGCTTCAGAGACCTGATGCGTGTCCCCGCAACACCGGCGGCGACGTCGGAAAGACAGACCGTCGAGAAGGGGCGTGACGAAGTAGCGACGGCATCCGCAGGTGAACGTGAAAGCCTGTACAAAGGACGTGGCGCCGAAGACGGGTCCGAGACCCCGGTGGTACGTGACCGAGACGGTCGGGACGTAGACCTGACGACGACGTCCGCAGGGTGGTCGCGACCGACACGGACGTACGAGACGAGCGGCACGGAGGCGAGACGCGTGCCGCGTGAGATGTCGAGGTCACGCAGAAAGGTTTCGGACCTGAGGAGGTGGGCGTAATGTCGAGCGACCCGACACGTCGTGTCCCCAAGAAGCTTGGAAAGAGCGACGAGTTCTGGCGTGGCTACACGCTCGACGACCTTCTCGTCGGCGGTACCCCGTTTATCGTCGCCGTCCTGCTTACCGCGTACGTCCTACCGCCGAGTCTGCGTTACGTCGGATACGTACTTGCCGTCATCGGTCTCGTTGTCGGTGCAGTGGCAGTCTACGCCGCGCCCGACTACCTTACCGCGAGCGAATGGGTGTCGACGTACGTCCACCATCTGCGCCGTCCGAAGGAGGTGACACACGTCCGTTACGACTTCGACTCGGCACGTGAGCAACGTGACTTCCCTGAGTCGCGTTTCTACGAACTCGAAGAGCGGACACAGGAACTAACCGACATCGAGCGTGTCCACACAGACAGGGACGCCGTCGAGCGCCGCGACGGGGCTTACGTAGGTGCGGTTCGTGTCGAACCCGCCAACATGGCGTTGGCGACCGACAGACGGTGGCGCGACAACGTCGCCGCTTTCGCTGACTTCTTCAACAACTCGGTCGAGTGGCCTCTCCAGCTATACTCAACGACCACGGAGTTCCCCGTCGACGACTACCTAAGGAGACGGGAGCGCAGACTCGACGACAACGACGTCTCCGGTAACCCCGTCTTCCGTCGTCTCATCGAGGAGTGGCTCGACTGGTACCCACGCGAACTCGAAGCCCGCGGAACCAACATACGCGAACACTACGTCGTCGTACCGGTGCGGCGCGACGAGGTGACAGGGACGGACGGTGGCGACGGCTTCCTCGCCGCTCTCGCGAACTTACCTGTCGTAGGCGGTGTCTTCGGGTTGTTTTCATCGGGTGACGGTATGACCGAGGACGAGGTACGGGAGCGCGCACTCGGAGAACTCGACGAGCGTCTCCGTATGGTCGAGAACGAGGGTATACAGAACCTCGACGGATGCCGCGCCCACCGTGTCGACTCCGACGAACTCGTCCGTATCCTCGCCGAGTTCTGGGAGGGCGAATCGGCGCACAATGTCGGCGCAGGAGGTGTTCGCCAAAACCCCGTTGTCGCGGGCGAGTACGATGTCGAACGCGAGCGCGAAGACGACGACATCCCGCCTACCGAGACGGAGGAAGAGGAGGAAGACGAAGGCTCGCTCCTGGGCTCCCTTTTCGGTGGCGGGGACGGGGATGAAGATGTCGGCGAGGGCGACGTAACCGACGACGTGGCGGAGACACACAGGTCGCTCATCGCACCGTCCGAAGCCGTGTTTGAGCGCAACGTCGCCAAGTTAGGTGAGCGCTGGACACGGACGATGTGGGCGGAGGGCTACCCCGACCAGCCGACGAACGGCTTTCTCGAACGTCTGTTCACGGAACCCGGAGTCGAAACGGACGTAGCGATACACGTCGAACCGCGCGACACGCGACGCGCACAGGAGGAGCTAAAGGACCGTGTCGGGACGCTGGAGGCGGAGTACGAGCGTAAGCGCGAGCGCCGTGACGTCGGCGCCCGGGGAGTCCAGAAGGACCTCGAAGACGCCGAGGAGATGTACGACGTCGTACGTAACACGCCGACGGAGGTCTTCGACGTCTCGACGTACGTCACCGTCCGCGAGGACACGCGTGAGGCGCTCGAATCCGCGGCGAGCGACGTGCGCGCCGGTCTGCGTCGCGCACCCGCCAACATCCGCCCTGTCACGGCTTCGCGCCGCCAAGACCTTGCCGTACGCTCGACGAGTCCCGTCGCATACGACCATCTCAACAAGAAAGCGGCTATGATGGGCGGAGCGGTCGGCGCGACGTTCCCGTTCTCATCGTCAACGCTAATCGAGGAAGAGGGTGTCGAGTACGGCGTCCACGCGTTCAACGGTTCGCCCGTTATCGTCGACCGGTTCGGGCGCGAGACGGGTTACAACGCGCTCGTCATCGGAAACATCGGTTCGGGCAAGTCTTTCTCGACCAAGCTAAACCTGACGCGGACGCTCGCACAGGACGAGGACACCATCGTCGTCATGCTCGACCCGCTCAAGGGCTTCGTCGGCGTCAACGAGGCGCTGGGCGGCGAACGCGTCGTCGTCGGCGGAAACGTCGGTCTCAACCCGCTCGAAATACGTGAGACTCCCGACGAGGTACTCGAACAGACGGGAGGCGAACTCGACCCGTTCGGCGCGAAGCTAAAGGACGTCATGTCGTTCTTCGAGTCGTACTTCGAGTCGCGCGGCGACCCGCTCGGCGAGCGGCGTGGCACACTCGAAAACGCCGTCAAGAAGGCTTACAACGACGCAGGAATACGCCGTGACCCTGCGACACACGGAAACGACAGTCCGCTTGTGACCGACGTCATAGACGTCCTGCGCGAGATGGCTGAGAATCCCGACGAGTACACGATGTCGGAGTCCGACGAGGAGCGCAGGAAGATAGAGACGAACGCCTCCGAACTCCTCATCGGCATGGAGCCGTTCACCGAAGGCGGCGAGTTCGAGAACCTGTCGACAGAGACGGAGATAGACATTACGGGTTCGAAGGTCGTCTACCTCGACCTACAGCAACAGGAGACGCGCGGCGGCACTGGACTCATGATGCAGTTGCTGTTCAACGCCGTCTACGAGCGCGCCAAGGAGGAGACCGACAAACGCGTCATCTTCGCTATCGACGAGGCGCGTTACATCATGAAGGACTCCGCCAACCTGTCGTTCCTCGAACAGGCGGTGCGCCACTCGCGCCACTACGACCTGTCGATACAGTTCATCACGCAGACCATCGACGAGTTCTTCGCGCAGGACGAGAGCGAGGCTATCGCCGACAACTGCTCGCTCAAACTCCTACACAGAATCGAGGGCATGGACGACGAACTCGCCGACGAACTCGACCTGACGCCTCGCCAAAAGGAGTACGTCGCGACGGCGATGGCAGGCGACGAGGAGGCGGGCTACAGCGAGGCGCTACTCGGCGTTGCGGACGAAGGCTGGTTCCCCGTTCACGTCCGCGCCAACGACTTCGAGAAACGCGTCGTTGACTATGGCGTCGACGACTCCCTCCTGTCGGAGGAAGTTAAATAAAGGAGGAGGGGCATTAGACGGCATGGAGTTTGTAGACAGAAAGGAAGTTATCGCCGTTATGCTTCTTGCCATCGGCATACTACTCTTTGCAAATCCTGCGTACACGCAGGGGCAAAGCGCGTCGGCGGCGCAGGTGCAGGTAGGACAGGAGATAAACCCGGATAACCTTACTGTACAACAGTTGACGCAGATTCGACAAGACGCTACCTCCTCTCCTGTGGTTGAGTACGAGCGCCTCAACAATGAGTCGCGCTCGATATTCGACACGGGTAGACAAGACGTCTACCACATACGTGAGGAGGAGGAGGCGGAAAACGCCGTCCTGCAAAGTGCCATACTGTACCGGGACTCCGTCTACATACGGGAGGTTGAGGAAACGGAGCAGGGCGTCGAACTCAGGTACGTCAACGCTTCGGAGGAAATAGATGCGAACATAGTTATTCCGTCTCTGATGTCGGACGAACAGCGCTCGGCTTTCGATAACGCTACCGAGTCCGGTTCTGTCAACCTTTCGTCGGTAGACCGTGGTCTGTTGGGCTACGACTACGTCTACGACAACGAAACCGAAACGTACTACGAGACATCGTCAGAGACGCGCGGGAACGTTACCGTCTTTTCAGTCGAGCAGACCGACACGCGCTCCGTCATAGGTCCCGCGTTTACCGGTACCGACGAGATGGACGATGACGTCCGTGAAATAATCGTGGCAGGTATCGACGGCGAGGAACCCGTCGTGACCGGTGAACTTCTGTCGGAGGTCCAACAGTACCAGTTAGTCGAACACGAAGACTCGTACTACCAGCTTGAGTTCGGACAGGCTACGCCGCCCATCGATGAGGTGTTCGGACCCCTCAACTTCGCAGGGATGGGGGCGGGTGTCCTGTTCCTACTCGCCGGAGCCTACATGGTGCGTCGTGTCTACATAGAGAAGACGGAGAACACGTGGAGCCTGAAGGAGTGACCGTCGCCGGCACATACATCTGCCCGTCGTGCGGTGCGGCACTCGAAAACGGTGATGCGCTCGTATGTCCGGCTTGCGACGCGGTCTACCCCGATAACGGCGGTTTCTACGACTTCCTCGGCGACGAAGAACCCAGCAACGACGGTCTCGTCTCCCTTTTCGACGCCGTCTCACGTATCTACGAGACGCCTCTCTGGTATCCCGCAGGGATGCGCCTTGCAACCGGCGGACGCGCGTCGGCGGACCAACTCGTCGAACGCGTCGCCGAACGCGTCGCAGAGGAGGGCGCGGAGAAGGTACTCGACGTGGCGACCGGCACGGGTCTTTTCGCGCGCCGCCTCGCACGCGACGCTACGGTGTACGGCGTCGATGCATCGGCGGAGATGCTTCGCCGTGCCGTCCGCAACGCCCGCCGCAACGGCGTGACGCTCGAACTCGCACGCGCCGATGCAGGGGCTCTGCCGTACGCCGACGCCTCCTTCGACGCCGCAACCTGTACGGGAGCGTTACATCTACTCCCCGACCCCGCGGAAGCGGTAACTGAGGCGGGTCGTGCCGTCCGTTCCGGAGGTGCTCTCGTCGTGACTACCCTCGTTGACGGGGGTGTCTTCCGGTCGCGTGCCGCACAACGGATTGCGGCTCTATACGGCATGAAGGTCTTCGACGCCGGTGAACTCGACGAAGTACTCGATGGAGCCGGGTTCGAACGTGTCGAGACACGGCGTAACTCGTCGCTTGTGACGGTCACCGCACGTCGTCGGTAGAGAGTCCTGCGAGAAACGCCTCTATCTGTATACGCTCGTCGCCGCCCGTCGAGATACGGTAGTCCGTCTCACCGATACGGTCCATGAGACGTACCTGCGCTGCGTCGTCGGCGTCTATCTCGGTCGCGGCGCGGTGCATCTGGTCGATGAGGTCGCCCCCGGATATACCTTTGACATCGAGTAGGTCGTCGAGAATCTCGCGCGCCTCGCTGAACTCGCCCCCGACCGCCTTTTCGAGCAACTCTTCTACTTCCTCCTCTCGCGCCGTCGCCGTCGTCTCATAGACGGCATCCTCGTCAACCGTCTCACCGAGCGCCGCCGCCGCCTGAAGCGCGTTGACCGCACGCCTAACGTCGCCGTCCGAGACGTACGCAAGGG
>JBKHFQ010000031.1:0-9576 GCA_046540135.1 Halobacteriales archaeon | reverse complement strand
CTCAGTCAGAGAAGGAGGACGCGGTCAGCCCGGACGACGGCGAGGAGACGCACCTCGTTCCGGGAACCGCCACGCCCCTGCCGGAGGGCGAGGAAAGCGCTGAAGAGGCAGAAGAGCCCGCGAAAGAGAATGCAGCCGAAGAGCCGTCCTCAGAGGACGAGGACGACGAGGAGAACAACCGGGACGAAGCATGACGACACAGAGGGACGTTGACGTGTCCTACCAGTTGGTGCGCCAACTGCGTGAGATTCCGGACCTTGAGCTGAAGGAGGATGAGCCGCTCTCGCGGCACACCTCCTTCGGCATAGGCGGACCTGCCGACCTGCTGCTGATTCCGTCCACGCCCGAGGCGCTGTGCGCGGCGCTGGCGGCCAGCCGCAGCGCCGGCAGCAAGCCGCTGATCCTCGGCAACGGGACCAACCTCATCGTACGCGATGGCGGCATCCGAGGAATCGTCATCCGCGTCGCCGGGGAGATGTCCGGGGTCGCCGGGGTGCGTCACGTGCAAAAGCGTAAGCCGGGCTTCGTCAGCGTCGAGTTCGTCGAGCGCCCATTCGAAGGCTTTGCGCGCCTGTGCGGAGGCGTCGAGAGGTACAAGGACGTGTTCCATGATCAGAGGTTGTTGGGCGCGTCTTAATACTCTGACGCCCCCGGAAGGTATATCCTCCTCAGGACGCTAGATTAACACTATGTGGAACGAAGAAGACGTAGGTGCCGACGGAGAGGGTCTCCGCGACGCGATGCGTATGTCCGAGGAGGAGCGCGACGCCTTTCTGAGCGAACACGGCGTCGGCGTCCTTTCGTTAGCACGCGGCGGCGAACCGTACGCTTTCCCCGTATCGTACGGCTACAAAGCCGACGACGGACTCCTCTGCGTAATGCTCGGATACGCGCCCGAAAGCCGTAAGAAACGGTGGGTCGGGTCGACCGAGACCGCGTCGTTCGTCGTCCACGGCATACGAGAGGGGGGCGAGGCGGGGAGCGTCATCGTCAGAGGGCGTCTGGTGGAGGTCGACGACGAAGACCTGGACTGCTACGACGCCTTCTCCAGGAACGCCGAGTTCACCGTTCTGCACGAGTCGGGCGCGTCGGTGGAGAACACCCGGTTCGTCGTCTACCGTTTCGAAATCGACACGATAGAGGGAAGAAAGTTCGAACACGATATCTCGGCTGTCCGTGACGGCGGCAGGTAACCGACGCAGGATTGATACGCCGCCGCCGAAAACTTCGTGCATGGAAGAGACAGCGACAGAGCGTGCGACTAGGCAGTTGGAGAACGCCGCTAGGTACGTCGATATAGACGAGACGGTTGTACGTCGTCTCAAGCATCCGCAGAGGACGCACAGGATGACGATGCCGTTTGAGCGCGACGACGGGAGCATCGAAATCGTCGAGGCATACCGCGTCCAGCACGACGATGTCCGGGGTCCGTACAAGGGCGGTCTGCGGTACTCGCCTCACGTGACACAGGACGAGGCGACGGGTCTCGGTATGTGGATGACGTTCAAGTGTGCGGTCGCCGACGTGCCTTTCGGAGGCGCGAAAGGCGGCGTATGCGTCGACCCGCGGGAGCTTTCGGACGCCGAACACGAACGCCTCACGCGTCGTCTCACGAAGAGCCTGCGCCGGTATATCGGCGTCAACTTCGACATACCCGCACCCGACATGGGGACGAACGCAAGGACGATGTCGTGGATGATGGACACGTACAGCGTCTACGAGGACGAGACGGTGCGCGGCATCGTGACGGGCAAGTCGCCCGACGTAGGCGGCATACACGGAAGAGAGGAAGCGCCAGGCGTGGGCGTCTCGATAGTCGCACAGCGCGCCTTGGAGTACTACGGGAAGGGCGTCGAAGGAGCCACCGTCGCCGTACAGGGCTACGGAAGCGTCGGCGCGAACGCCGCGCGGGACCTCGACGACAGAGGCGCCGACATCGTGGCGGTCAGCGACGCAGAAGGCGGCGTACACGACCCAGACGGTCTGCCGACGCACGAGATACCGTCGTTCAACGAGAAGCCCGGCGCTGTCACAGAATACGACGCGACGGAGATCACGAACGACGAACTCCTGACGTTGGATGTCGACGTTCTCGTACCCGCCGCGGTAGGAGGTGTCATAACCGCCGAAAACGCCGACGACGTGCTCGCGGATGTAGTAGTCGAGGGAGCAAACGGACCCATAACCTCGGAGGCGGACGAAACCCTCGAAGAACGCGGCGTACCCGTCATCCCCGACATACTCGCCAACGCGGGCGGCGTGACCGCGTCCTACTTCGAATGGCTACGCGGACGTAACCGCCGCAAATGGCCCCTCGAAAAGGTGATGCAGGAACTCGAAGAAGAGATGAACAGCTCGTGGCACGATGTTGTTGAGGCGTATGAGGAACTCGACGGCGCGTCGTGGCGTGACGCGTGCTACGTCGTGGCTCTGAGACGCCTCGGAAAGGCGTACGAGGAGCGCGGACTCTGGCCCTGAAACGGCGGAGTCCGAACCGCGACGGAGGGCGACACATGGACGCAACACGTATAATGTAGGCATCAACCCTATACGCCAACATATTCTACACCGTTCCGGGGGCTGAGAACGCGTCCGGGGGACAGACGACGACCGAGAAGGTATCCGAACCACGTCGCCGACCGGTTGAGTCCTCATCCACCGTAACCGGTATCCCACACCTCTGCGGAACCGCTTTCATTCTCGACCATGCGCACATCTCAGCCCCTCACACAGAAACGGAGCGTGCAGGCACGTTAGCCAAAACGAGCGTTTGACCTTACGGCAGATATATCCTCTGAGGATGCATTTTTGCAACATGGAGAAAGACGAGACAGACCGAAGGACGATGGATGCAGGACGGGTACGTAAGAAGAGCCGGTTGAGACTCGGATCCGACGACGACACAGTACCTCTTGGTGGGTCGTCAGATGGCTGTCTAAGCAGACTGTCCGAGTGGAGAAAACGCGAGAGGGACGGTCTTTCGGGATAGCTACCGTCAAGGAGTGGGAGCCGTCAGAGCAGTTTCCGTCTTAGGTTATCTGCCGTAGTGTCAGACCATCTCTCGTAGTGCGCTATACGGCTCATCGGAAACTGGACCCGGCGGGATTTGAACCCGCGGCCTCCCCCATGCCAAGGGGGTGATCTACCCCTGATCTACGGGCCCTCGGTCCGTGCTACGTCCGACCGGGGCTTATATCTTGCTTTGTAGACCGAGCGACGGCGCGGTCTCGGTTCGCCACCATCAGTCGTGACGCGTCACGGATTCGGACAGACCGACTACCTCGACGGGTTCGGAGTTGTCGGGCGAGTAGACAACCATTTCGCCCTTGCCCATGTACGGCACGCGGTCCTCGAGTTCCGACGGTATGTTGAGGCTACGTATCGCGTCCTCGTCGCCGAGGTTGAGCGCGATACGCGTGTTTATCTGCTTGAAGACTGGGTCGGCGATGTCGCCGGGGTCCTGCGTTATGAGGAAAAGACCGAGGCGCTCCTTTCGCCCCTGTTTCGCCGCCTCGCCGAATCTCCCCTTGATTACACGTCCCTGTGCGGAGTCGGTGTCGGCGAGGAAGTTGTGTGCCTCGTCAAGCGCGAGGACGAGCGGCGTCTCCTTGACGTTCCGACGCCCGCCCGTCGAGAGCTTGTTGTCGACGAGAAGCGAGGCGAGCGCGAGGACGACGACCTCCTCGGCGCGTGACTTGGTGACGTGGTACGTCGGCACAACGCTCAGAGCGCCGGGTCGGACGAAACGGTCGAGTACCTCGTCGTCCGTGACCGCGGGAGCGGGCTGGTCGAAGACGCGTTCGAATATGGGGTTCTCGGCAACCTTCCGCTTCAGTGCGTTGTACGTCGCTTCGTGCGCCCTCCCGCTCTCGATGTACCGCTCTGCGTTGGCGGGGTCCATAACGAAGTCAGAGAAGCCTTCGTACGTCGGCTGGTCGGCATTGTCGAAGTAGTCGGTTAGGAGCGTCCGCAGAACCATCGTCTGGTTCTCGCTCAACTCGGCGCCCGCGAGTAGCCACGGGTTCTGGCGCGCCATCTTGAAGGGAACGGAGAACTCGACCTGTGGCGCTCGGTGGTTGGCGTCGTAGTCGAAGCCAGCGACATCGGGGACGAAAGCCGTCGTGTCCTCGTAGCCGCCGTACTCGACGCCCTCCGCCTCCCACAGTCGACGCGTGTCGTCGTCAACGTCGGGGTCGTCGTGCATCTGCGCGTACTCGTTCTGGGGGTCGAAGACGACGACAGCGGGTCGCCTGCGTGCGTCGTCGACTCGGTAGCGCGAGCCGAGGAACTGGCGAAGGATGTTCTTGGCGTTGTGGCTCTTGCCGCTCCCCGTCCCACCCGCTATGAGCGTGTGCCTGAAGACGAGGGGTTCAGCGTCTCCATAGTCGTCTCGGAGGCGGTAGTCGATGGTAGGCGGCGACGCGGACGTGCGCACCTTCCTCCCTCCGACGGCGAGATGTCCGACGAAGACGCCGTCGGACGGTATGTCGAGACCCGTCTTCATCGCTCCCTTGTCGGTCGCTCGTTCGACGCGTGCGTTGGGCTTGGGCACGCGGTCGGGCATACGTCTCTCGTCGCCCGACACGACGGCGACGGGTTCGAGGGAGGCGAGGAACTTGTAGTCCGCCTCCTCGACGCCGTCGTTCTTCATCGCCCTGCGCGCCTGTATCTCGTTGGCGTCGTCTGAGTCAAACTGCTGTGCGTAACGGAGTTCAGCGACGCGTGTGAGAAGGTCCTCGTCGTCAGGGTAAGGGACGACGAGGTAACGCCCGACACGGACATCGCTCCGGTTGCCGACGGTGACGTACGCCGTGAGACGCGGGTCGTCGCCGACGGCGATACCGTCGCCCGCACAGACGACCCCCAGACCGTCGGGCGACGGCGGGTCAACTTCCATGCGCTCGAACCCGTCGTCGGCGTCCGCGCCGTCTCCGATGTCACCTACCTCGTCGTCGAAGTCTCCGAGTTCCCGCTCTGACATACACCGAGATGAACGCGGAGCGACAAGAACGTGTCGGCGACGGAAACGCATATCCGCGCCTTCGACGTACGTCCCCCATGAACCGTTACGAAGGCGTCGACGCTCTACTTGACGAACACGACGCCTACCTACACGTTGGCGACGAAGAGGACGAGGACATGGTCTACCTGTCGGGCTTCGACGCTCCTGACGACTTCGTTCTCCTGCGCGTCGACGGACGCACCGTCCTACTCGTCTCGGCGCTCGAATACGGACGCGCAAAGAAGGAGGCACGGGCGGACGAGGTGCGCCGCACCGGCGAGTTTGTCGACGGCGATAGACGCGGTGACGAAGAGGCGCAGGTAGACGCTCTCGCTGAGTTCCTCGACGAGTACGGTGTCGAAGATGTCGCGGTTCCGCGCGGGTTCTCGGTTTTCGTCGCGGACGGGTTGCGAGAGCACGGCTACGGCGTCGAAGCCGTCGCCGACGCCGTCGGAGAGGCGCGGGCGGTCAAGGACGAAGACGAACTCGACGCGATACGGCAGACGCAGAGTGCGAACGAGGAAGCGATGAAAACGGCACACGAACTCCTGCGCGAAGCCAAGGTGCGCGACGGAACGCTGTACCACGACGGGGAACCCCTCACCGTCGACCGCGTCAAGACCGAGATAGAGGTGGCGCTGGTACACGAACGTTGTAAGCTAAGCGACACTATCGTCGCGCCCGGCGAGGGTAGCGCGGACCCGCACTGGCGCGGCGAAGGTACGTTACGCGCCGACGAACCCATCGTCGTCGACATCTTCCCGCGCGGCGACGACGGCTACTTCGGCGACATGACACGCACCTTCGTCGTCGGTCAACCGTCCGAACGCGTCCGTGAGATGTACGAGACGACGGTCGAGGCACAGGAGGCGGCTTTCGAGGTCCTCTCGGAAGGCGCGGGCGTGACGGGCGAAGAGGTACACGACGCCGTCTGCGACGTATACGAGGACGCGGGCTACGCGACGACGCGCGACGACGCCACCGAGGGCTTCGTCCACTCAACAGGACACGGCGTCGGTCTCGAAATACACGAGAGTCCGCGGCTGTCGTCGGGAGGCGACGAACTCCGCGCCGGAAACGTCGTCTCCGTCGAACCGGGTCTGTACCTACGCGGCGTCGGAGGCGTACGCGTCGAGGACCTCGTCGCCGTCCGCGAAGACGGCTACGAAAACCTGAACGACTACCCCAAGGAACTCGTCGTATGAGGAAGGTCACCGAGTTCGTAATCCTCGCGTTCACGTTCAGTTGGGCGGTCGCCGGTGCTTACAGTGCGGTCGGAGGCGGCGTCGACGAACCCGCGTTTGTCGGAGTCGCGGTCGTCTACATGTTCGGTCCGTTCATCGCCGCCTCCGTCGTGCAGGTTCGCCGCGGTGAACGCGTCGCGCACGCCGTGGGTGCGCGCCTAAGACTCAGCCGCTGGCTCGTCGTCGCTTGGCTCACGCCCGCCGTCGTCGCAGTCCTCGCCGTCGTTTTCGCGCTCGCACACCCCGACGGCTCGCTCGCTACAAGCGCCGCAACCGTCGTCGAGTCGTACGCACCCTCGCTGAGCGGCGAGCGCGCGGCGGCGATGACACGCCAGCTTGAAGCGATGCCGCTCTCGTTCATAATCGGCTCAATCCTCGTTACGGGACTCGTAGCGGGCGCAACGGTCAACGCAGTCGCGGCGTTCGGCGAGGAAGCGGGCTGGCGCGGTCTGATGCTGTACGAGCTGAGCGACGAAACCTTCTGGCGCGCCTCGGCTATCGTCGGCTTGACTTGGGGTGTCTGGCACGCGCCGCTCGTCGCCCAGGGCTACAACTACCCGTCGAACCCCGCCGTCGGAGTCTTCGCCATGGTCGCGTTCACGCTTCTCGCCACGCCGCCGTTGAACTACGTACGTCTCAAGGCTGGCACGGTAATAGCGCCGTCCGTCTTCCACGGCACGGTGAACGCGACGGCGGGCGTCTCGGTCATCGCCGTCACGGGCGTCTCGCGTCTCGTGACGGGAGCGGGAATCGCGGCGATGGCGGGGTTCGCCGTCGTGAACGTCTCCATGGTCGTCTACGACCGCCGAACGGGTGAAGGAGTAACGTCGTCGAGACTGTCGGAGTCGCTCGAAGACGTATGACAAGCGTCTTCAAAAAGTATTCAAAGGACGCAGGGTAAGCTACGAAGGAGCCCGTCGCCCATGGAGGTGGAGCGGTTAAAATCCGTTCAGGGCTCCTTCGTGCACGTAGATACGCGCTCGACACGTTTATATCCTACCCCCGTACCACCGTCTTACCGCCCGACAACGGACAGCTAACGTAACCCTTTTGCTCGCCGCACCCGCGTCTTCGGCGTGGAAGTACGTATCGTCGACTACGGTCTCGGTAACCTCCGGAGCGTCACGCGTGGTCTCGAACGCGCGGGCGCGGATGTCGCGGTCACCGACGAACCCGCCGAGATAGATGGGGCAGAGGCGCTCGTCCTGCCCGGAGTGGGGGCTTTCGAGGAGGGGATGGAAGGCGCGTCGGAGGTACGCGGCGCTCTCGTCGACGCCAGCGAGGACACGCCGCTCCTTGGGGTATGCCTCGGAATGCAGATGCTGATGACCGAAAGCGAAGAGGGTGGAGGAGATGTCGCCGAGGGCCTAGGTCTCGTCGACGGACGCGTGGTCCGTTTCCCCGAAGGCGTCGGAAAGATTCCCCATATGGGATGGAACACGCTCGAAGTCGAACGCGAACATCCCGTCGTCGAAGGCGTCGACGGAGAACGGTTCTACTTCGTCCACTCGTACTACGCGACGACAGACGCGGACGACGAGACGGTTGCCGAGACCGAGTACGGGGAAGACGGAGACGAAACGGTCCGTTTTGCGTCGGTAGCCGCGAACGAACGCGGCAACGTGGTCGGGACGCAGTTCCATCCCGAAAAGAGCGGCGAGGCAGGTCTGAGGGTCTTACGTAACTTCGTCGACTTTGTTTCGGGATACTGAGGTTTATTAGTCCCGCGCACGTAGATGACGTGATGTCCAAGAAGACGCTTAGTATAGCGGTGATTCTTCTCATAGGGGTTCTGTCGGGGATGGTTGTGCAGAACGCCGTTTCACAGACAGCGTCGGATACTCCCGAAGCCGCACCTCTCGACAACGTCGAATACAGCGAGGGGGATGCTTACTCCAACCTGTACGACGAAGTCATAGGGTCTGTTGTTTCGATACGTGTCGACGCGGAGTCAGGTTCCGCACAAGGCTCCGGTTTCATCTACGACTTCAACGGTCATGCCGTGACCAACCAACATGTCGTCAGAAGCGCCGACGAGGTCGATGTGCGTTTCAGCAACGGTGACTGGCGGCGCGCCGACGTCATCGGGACGGATGTCTACACCGACCTTGCAGTCTTGGAGATAGACGACGTACCCGAAAGCGCCGAACCTTTACCGCTTGCAACTGAGGGGTACTCGCAGGGAACACCCGTAGCGGCGCTCGGTAATCCCCTTGGACTGGAGGGTTCGGTCACACAGGGTATCGTCAGCGGTCTAAACAGGTCGATGCAGACCGAAGGAGACTTCACAATACCGGACACGGTCCAGACCGACGCAGGAATAGACCGTGGTAACAGCGGCGGACCCCTCGTGACTCTCGACGGCGAGGTCGTCGGTGTTAACCGTGCGCGTCAGGGTGCAAGCATCGGATTCGCAGTCTCGTCCGACCTTGTCGAGCGTGTCGTCCCCGACCTGATACAGGACGGCGACTTCGAACATCCGTACATGGGGGTCTCGACCATCGACGTCTCGCCAACGGTTGCTAACGCCAACGGTCTCGAAGAACCGCGCGGCGTACTCGTGGCTCAGACGCCGGACGGTGGTCCTTCGGACGGTGTTCTGCGTGAAAGCGAGGAGGAGGACTACAACGGAGAGAGAATGTACGTTGGCGGAGACATCATAGTCGGAATTGACGGTACAACGATAGACTCACACGAGGAGCTTTCGCGTTACATGATGCTCCACACGGACGCAGGGGAGACGGTCGATATAACGGTTCTGCGCGACGGTGAACGTACCACCGAGCAGGTGACGTTGGCTACACGCCCCGAACCCGAGTGAGTTCGTCGTTCGTCGAATCCTACTTCGTCAATCTCCGTAAGACCTTTACGCAACGACGGTGACCTACGCGTATGCCCAGACAGGTAGCGAAGGAGCCGGCGGAGGAGCTGACACAGCGTATTGCGGGCGAAGTCGTCCTGAGTGACGACGCGGGGGCGACGTTGCGCAAGTGGCGCGAGGACTTCGATGTCTCACAGTCGGAGCTTAGCGAGGCGCTCGATGTATCGAACAGCGTCGTGAGCGACTACGAGAGCGGCAGAAGGTCGTCGCCCGGTATCGGCGTCGTGCGGAGAATCGTGGAGGCTCTCGTCGACATCGACCTACGGCGCGGCGGCGAGACGTTGCGTAGGTACCGCCGCATACTCGGCGCGGGATTTGAAGGTGGCGCAGTCAAGGACCTGCGCGACTACGAGAAGCCCGTTCCGCTCGACAGGTTCCACGACACGATAGGCGCACGGAGCATAGTCGAGGAGCACGACGAGATAAAGGGGCATACGGTAATCGACTCG
>JBKHFQ010000030.1:0-9726 GCA_046540135.1 Halobacteriales archaeon | reverse complement strand
CGGAACCCATTTCGAGCACCGATAGAGCGACGAGTATAGGCATCATGGTTCCGACTATGGCGCGGACCGACCAGTCACCGAACGAACCCGTCGCAGTCACCCTATCGCCTCCACCACTACGACGCCGGCGTACAGGAAGACGACGCCGAACATATCGCCGAGGGTCGTCACGACGGGTCCGACGAGGTTGTCGGGGTCAATGCCGCGCTTGTAACCTCCGAAGACGAGGACGAGGAGACCGACTATCATGACGACCGACGTTAGAAGACCCGCGACGAGGGTCACGCCCACGAGTTCGTACAGCGCCGCTGACTCACGTCCAAGGACGCGTAGAATGAGCCAAGACATGACGCCGACGAAGACCGAGACGGTGATACCGTTGACGAACGACGCCGTTACGGCGTTCACAAGGCGCGTGTCGCGTTTGAAACGCGGCTCTATGAGTCCCTGGTGAAGACCCGTCGATATACGCGCTCCGAGAGCGCCGTAGACGTTTCCGCGCGTGGCGAGAAAGGCGGGCAGGAGGAGAAGAAGACCGGGGTAGTCGGCGAAGGTCTCGGTCATCCCCTCGGTTCCGATGAACGAACCCGCGAAGAGACCGCCCGCAAGCGACACGGTGAGTATCGCCACAGACTCCCTGTAGACGTGTACGGCGTCCCTTACTGCGGTCGGAACCGGCATCTGGATGAGAATACGGTACGCGACGAATAACTCTTTCCCAGCGCGCCCGCGTCCCAGCCTCAGTCCGGACGGACCGTGACCACGGGTACGGACGATGTTCGAACCACCTTGTCGGTCACGCTACCGAGTAGTACGCGCCGCATACCGCTCCTTCCGTGCGTCCCCATGACGACCGCGTCGGCGTTCTCGTCGGCGTACTCGACTATCTTCTCCGCGGGTATACCCGTCTCGACGACTACGACGGCATCCAGACCACGTCTGCGGGCGCGCTCGGCGAGAGCCTCAGCGTTCTCCTCCGCCTCCTCGTGCATACGTTCCTCGTTCTTCGCCGCCCCGCTCGTGTAGGTCGTGCTCGCCACGAGTTCGGCGTCAACCACGGAGATAGCGTGGACCTCCGCGTCGAGTTCCTCGGCGAGGTCGAGACCCGCCTCCGCCGCCTCCTCGGACTCGGCGCTACCGTCGGTCGGTATGAGTATCCTGTCGTACATGGTTGGTGTACGTCCGTAGGGTACGAAAGCCTGTCGACGCGCCAAAGACTTATGTCCGTTTTCTCCGAACTAACCACGATGAACGGTTCGGAGATTGAGTACGAGCCGCGGAGCGTCAAGAACCTCGTCGCGGACATGAAGGACACGTCCGAGCTCATGGTCGACCTCGCCTACTCGGCGGTCCTGTACGAGAACCGTGAACTCGCTAAGGAGGTGTTCGACCTCGAAGAGCGGATGAACGTCCTGCGCTACCACGCGCATATAGCGTTGACTCTCGCGGCGCGCAACCCCAGCGAAGCTGAGAAGCTCGTCGGTGTGTTTCAGATAGTCGGCGCGGCGGAGAAGATAGCCAACGCCGCCGACGACATCGCCACCGTCCTGACACAAGATGTCGGTCTGCCCGACGAGTTCAGGAGCGCCCTTCCAGAAGCCAAGGAGGTCGTCTTCCGTGCGGAGGTCGACGAAGAGAGCGAACTCGGCGGGCGGACGCTCGGCGACATCAACCTTGAGACGAACACGGGCGTCCATATATTCGCAATACGTCGTGACACGGACTGGATATTCGCTCCCGACAGAGACACTCAGGTCCTCCGCGGCGACGTTCTGTTTGGCGAGGGTCCCGAAACCGGCGTCGAACGCGTCTACGAGAGCGCTACCCGTCGCGACTGGGAGCGCGAGGGGGCTGTTTCGAGTGAAATAGAGAATCTTGACCGCGCCGTCACCGCAGTCGTCGAGATGAAGAACATCTCCGAACTCGCCGTCGGTCTCGCGTACTCCGCCGTCCTTCTCGAAAGCCATGAGGTGGCGAGCGAGGTCCACGCGCTCGAAGCAAAGACAGACCGCCTGCGCCAGGACCTTGAGGAGTGGGTGCTCGAATCCGCGGCGCGCGTCGAAGACCCGACCGAGTTACGTGGTCTTATGCACCTCGCTATCTCGTCGGAGGTAATCGCCGACGCCGCGCTCGAAATAGCCGACTCCGTCATGCGCGATATCGACGCGCATCCCGTCTTCGCCGAGGCGATACGCGAGAGCAACGAGGTCATAACGACCGTCGAGGTTGACGACGAGAGCGAACTCGACGGACGTACCCTCGGCGAACTCCTCGTCGAGTCCGAGACGGGTATGTACGTAATGGCGATACACCGCGCCGACGACGAATGGGTGTACAGCCCTACGGAGCATACGACGGTGTACGGTGGAGACACACTTATCGCGCGTGGTCCTGACGGAGGAAAGAAACGTCTGCGTAGGATGGCGCGGTCTTAGCTTTCGCGTTCGCCGCCGTCCGCCGCTAACTTCGCCTTGTCCTTCGCCTCTATCGCCTCAACGAGAAGTTCGTTGATGTCGATTATTTCGATGTCGTCCTCGTAGCCGCCCGTCTTGCGTCCGTCCTCGTACATCGTCATGCACATCGGGCACGCGACGACGAACTTCTCGACTGATTCGCCGGCGTCCGTATCGTTGAGCGCCTCTCGCAGACGTTCCTCGCTCGGCTTCTCCTCCTCCTCGATGTCCGCCCATAGACCGCCTCCGCCGCCGCCGCAACAGAACGAGTTGGAGCGGTTGCGCGGCATCTCGTTGAGGTCGCATCCCGTGGCGCGCACGATTTCGCGCGGAGCCTCGTACTCGTCGTTGAACCGTCCGAGGTGGCACGGGTCGTGGTACGTGACCGTGTAGTCGAGTTCGTCGCCGGCAAGGTCAAGCGCACCGTCGTCAACGAGTTCCTCGATGACCTGGGTGTAGTGGTAGACGCGTCCGTCGCCGTCCCAGCCGAACTGGTCGTACTCGTTCTTGAACGTGTTGTACGAGTGCGGGTCGGTGCAGACGACCTTGTCGAAGCCGGCGTCCTCGAACGCCGAGATGTTGTCCTCGGCGAGCATCTCGTAAAGACCTTCCTCGCCGACACGCCGCACGTCGTTTCCGTCGTTCTGTTCGTCCTCGTACAGTATTCCGTACGAAACGTCCGACTCCTCCAGTATCGTCGCCATCGAGCGCGCCACCTTCTGGTTGCGTTCGTCGTACGACGGGTAGTCGCCGACGTACCAGAGGTACTCGACATTCTCCTCGCGCGCGTCGGGAATCTCGAACTCTAGTTCCTCGGTCCAGTCGGGACGTTTCCGCTCAGGGTCACCGAAGGCGTTGCCGTTCTGGAAGATGTTCATCATCGCTTCCTGTATGCTCTCGTCCATCTGACCCGACTCGACGAGACGGCGGTTCATCTCGGTGAACTGAGGGACGTGTTCGATTTCGACGGGGCACGCGTCCATGCACGCCGTACACGCCATGCAGGCGTCCATGCTCTCAGGCTTGATGACGCTCTCCTCCTCGCGCGAGATTATAGGCATCTCCTCCTGCCCGTTGCGTTCGAGTTCCTCGCGGTACTCCTTCAGATCCAGAATCACGTCACGCGGCGACAGGTCACGTCCCGAAGCGTTCGCGGGACAGACCGCGGTACAACGTCCGCATTTCGTACACGCGTCGTGGTCGAGGAGGTGTTTCCACGAGAAGTCCTCGATACTCTTGTAGCCTATCTCGTCGGGGTCAAGGTCGGGGTCGACGGGCTGTAGACGCCTCTTAGCGTCCTCATCGCGCGTCACGACGTTTGCGAACGAGGAAATCATGTGGAACGGCTTGGCGTACGGTATCCACGCGACGAAGCCAAGCGCGAGTAGGGCGTGCGACCACCACGCGATAGGGTACAGCGTCTGCGCCGCCTCCGCCGTCAGGAAGGTGTCGAGGGCGAGCGCGATAGAGTAGCTGACGAAGCTTACAACGGTGAAGTCGATGAACTCGCCCTGCGTGCCGAGGTTCTGCGTCCCGACGATACGGAGGGCGGTCAGGAGGTAGCCGCCGACGCCGAGGAAGAACAGCGTCCAGACGAAGATATCGTCTTCAAGGGCGCGCAGAATCTCGGTCGGACCGTCGAACTCCTTACGCGTATGCTTGTGCCACAGGCGCTCGTCGCGGCGCGCGTAACGTTTGTACAGGGCGAGCGAAACACCCGCGACGAACAGAAGACCGACGGCGTCGGCGGCGAACTGGTACGATAGCCAGAAGTCGCCTACCCAGTACGAACGTCCGAGGACGCGCCGTAGAACCTGCTCGTCGATGGCGAGTATGGTAGTCGCTATCAGAAGTCCTAGGAAGCCCCACATTATGAACGTGTGCATCACGCCCGCGTAGAAGTCCTGATAGAACTGCTTCTCGTTCGAGCCAACGATGCTCACAGCGTTCTTTATCCGTTCGGGGATGTCGTTGAGTCTCGGCGTCTTCTCTTCCTGACCCTCGGCGTACCGACTGAAACGCCTGTAGACGCCGTACAAGAGGAGCGCGATGGCTACCAGAGCGAGCGTGTAGAAGACGTAGTATCCCGTGTCGCCTATCAGCCAGAAGTTCTCCCTACAGACCCTCTCCACACACTCTTCTTGCGTCGGTCCTGCCGCCAGCGGTAGCATATGACAGACCATGACAGGGGTTAGCATAAGTCTTAGGTCTCGTATGACCGTAAACTCCGAACACCGCGCCAACGGTTTTCGAAAGTATTTATTCCTGAAGGCACGTCATTCGTTCACAACCATGAAGGTACTCGTGACCGTGAAGGAGGTGGCGGAGCCGGAGGACGACTTCGAAATCTCCGGACTTGAGATCGACGAAAAGTTCCTCGAGTACGACCTCAACGAGTGGGACGACTACGCCGTTGAGGAAGCGGTGCAGATGAAGGAGGAGAACGACGAGGTCGACGAGGTCGTCGCCGTGACGATAGGACCGGAGCGCTCGGAGGAGACCATCCGTATGGCGCTCGCAAAGGGTGCTGACCGCGCCGTCCGCGTATGGGACGACGCATTCGAGGCGGGCGAGGTTCTCGACCCCAACGCCAAGGCGCGCGTGCTCGCCGCCGTCGCGGAGGAGGAAGACCCCGATGTCGTCTTCACGGGCGTACAGGCTGACGACGACTCGATAGGCGGCACGGGCGTCGCACTCGCCGACAAACTCGGCTTCCAGTGGGCGGCGGTCGTCAACAACTTCGAGTACGAGGTCGGAGACGGCGTCGCTTACGTCCACCGCGAACTCGAAGGAGGCGTCGAGGAGGTCACCGAGGTGGATACTCCTGCCGTCTTCACCATACAGACGGGCATCAACGAGCCGCGTTACGCGAGCCTTCGCGGTATCAGGCAGGCACAGAGCAAGGAGATAGCGCCCAAGACGCTCGGCGACCTCGGTCTCGATGACTCCGCGGTCGAGACGCCGATAGGCATCAACGACATGTACGAACCTGAGACAGAGTCCGACGCCGAGTACATCGAAGGGAGTGCAGAGGAGCAGGCGCAAGGAATCGCTGAGGTCCTCCGCAACAAGGGGGTGGCGGAATAATGTCGGACGTTCTTGCTATTTCCGAGCACCGTCAGGGCGGTCTACGCGACGTCAGTTATGAGGTCGTTACCGTGGGGCGCGAACTCGCCGACGCGTCGGGCGGCGACCTCCACCTCGCCGTCATAGGGGGCGACGTTGACGCGTACGCCGACGAACTCAACCTCGAAGGCGTTGACGCGATACACACCGTCGACCACGGCGACGAGTTCAACCACGATGTCTACACGCAGGCGACGACCCAGCTGTTCGAGGAGACGGGCGCGTCGTTCCTCCTCGTGCCCCACACGGTCAACGGCATGGACTACGCGCCTGCCGTAGCCGGAAAGGTAGATGTCCCGGTCGTAACCGACGCTGTCGACATCGAACACAACGGCGTGCTGGAGGTTACGCGAGAGATGTACGGTTCGAAGGTCGAGACGACGGTCGATGTCGACTCCGACCGCGCGATAGTCACGACGCGCCCCGCCGAGTGGGACGCCGCAGAGGCGGACGGCGACGCGTCCGTGCAGGCTTTCGACGCCGACATCGACGAGTCCGCCGTCGGTTCCACGGTCACCGGCTTCGAGGAAGCCGCGGGCGGCGATGTCGACCTGAGCGAGTCGGAGTTCATAGTCTCCATCGGACGCGGTATCGAGGAGGAGGAGAACCTTGACCTCATCGAGGAACTCGCTGACACGGTCGGCGCTGACATGGGTTCGTCGCGCCCGCTCGTCGACAACGGCTGGCTACCCAAGAACCGACAGGTCGGTCAGTCGGGCAAGGCGGTCACCCCTGACGTCTACATCGCCATCGGCATCTCGGGCGCCGTCCAGCACGTCGCGGGCATGAAGGGTGCCGATACGATTATCGCGGTCAACACAGACCCCAGCGCACCCATCTACGACATCGCCGACTATGGCGTCGTCGGCGACCTGTTCGACGTAGTCCCCGAACTCATCGAGGAGTTCGGCGGTACGCCGCCTTAGCCGAACACCTTTCCGAAGTCCCACGTCGTCACGTGGTCGAGTTCGAGCGCGATGCTGACGCGGTCGACGCTCTCGTTTCTCGCGCGTACGAACTCCGGAACCTCACCGTCGAACCACTTGTCGACGTTGTGGCGCAGTACCTTCTCGCGCTCGTCGTCGTCCTCTATGACGCGCGCCTCGCCCTGAACGAGGACTCCGCGTAGGTCGGCGTAGGAGTCGCCCGCATCGACGACGCCTGCCCCCACACCCGTCTCGCGGACGTTGCGGACCTTGACGCTCGCTTCGTCGGTGTCGAAGTAGACCTTCCCGTCGATGTATGCGTGCCAGACGGGGGCGGCGTGGGGCATGCCGCTCTTCTCGCTGTACGAAGCGAAACGCATCGGTATGTCGCGCGATAGGAGTTCGTCGCGTTCTTCGTCGGTCATCTCGATTGCTTCGTGCATGCACCTCCTTCGTCCGCGCGTCTAATAAGTCCACTTCCGGACCCCTTCATTCGACGCACGTCGAGTCGGCGTCCCGCCCACTCAGGCAGTTTTATTACGCGGAACCTTCATGTTCGTCTTGCATGGAAACCGACGACATAGACACCATCGCCGTCCTCGGTGCGGGCGCGATGGGACACGGAATAGCGGAGGTAGCGGCGCTCGCGGGGTACGATGTCAACCTGCGCGACATCAAGGAGGAGTTCGTACAGAACGGCTACGACGAGATAGAGTGGAGCCTCGGCAAGCTCGCCGAGAAGGAACAGATCACCGACGAGAAGGCGGAGGAGGCGCTCGACAGCGTCACGCCTCTCGTCGATATGGGGGAGGCTGTCGGCGACGCCGACTTCGTCATAGAGGCTGTCCCCGAAAAGATGGAGATAAAACGCGACGTATGGGGCGAGGCTGACGAGCATGCGCCCGACCACGCCGTCTTCGCGACGAACACGTCGTCGCTCTCCATCACGGAGATTTCGGAGGCGACCGACCGCGCCGAGCAGTTCTGTGGGATGCATTTCTTCAACCCGCCCATACGGATGGACCTCGTCGAGGTCATCCGCGGCGACCACACGAGCGACGAGACTATGGACGTTACCGAGGAACTCGCGGAGGACTTCGGCAAGACGCCCGTGCGCGTACGCAAGGACTCGCCCGGCTTCATCGTCAACCGCGCTCTCGTCCCCCTCATGAACGAGGTCGCTTGGCTCGTACATGAGGGCGAGTACGACATCGAAACCGTCGACTCGACATCCAAGTTCGGCATGGGTCTCCCGATGGGTTCGTTCGAACTCGCCGACTACGTCGGTATCGATGTCGCGTACGACGTCCTCGAATACATACACGACGTTCTCGGCGACGCGTACGAACCTGCGCCCCTTCTACGCGAGAAGGTCGAGAACGAGGAACTCGGACAGAAGACCGACAAGGGATTCTACGACTACGACAACGGCGGCGTCGACATACCGAGCGACGAGATAGACGACGACCTAACCGAACTCCTCACCGCTGTCATGGCGAACGAGGTGGCGAAGCTTATAGGCGAGGACGTTGCTGACGCGGGCGGTATAGACGAGGCGGTAAAGCTCGGCGCGGCGTTCCCCAACGGTCCCGCGAAGATAGCCGACGACCACGGTCTGGATGCGCTCCTCGAAACCCTACAGGACCGCTACGACGAGACGGGCGAGGCGCGTTACGAACCCTCCGAACACTTCGTCGAGATAGCCGAGGAGGACGGTGCGTTCTACGGCGAGGCTGAGGAAGAGGCGGGTCTTGAGTACGACAACCTCGAAGTCGAGATAGACGGACACGTCGGACACGTCGTCATCGACCGCCCGCACAGGATGAACACGATCAACCTCGAACTCATCGACGAACTCGACGACGTGATAGACGAGTTCGAGAGCGACGAGTACGATGTGCGTTGCATGCTCATCACGGGCGCGGGCGACAAGGCGTTCTCCGCCGGGGCGGACGTCCAGAGTACCGCGGCGGGCGGTGCCGACAAGATGAAGGGCATGGCGCTCTCGCGCGACGGGAAGGAAACCTTCGGCAGACTCGAAGAAGCGTCGTTCCCTGTCGTCGCCGCTATCGACGGCTTCTGCCTCGGTGGAGGCTTCGAACTCGCGTGTTGCGCCGACATGCGTATCGCGTCCGAACGCTCCGAAATCGGTCTTCCGGAGCACAACCTCGGTCTACTCCCCGGATGGGGCGGCACACAGCGCCTCCAGCGCCTCGTCGGAATGGGACGCGCCAAGGAGATTGTCTTCACCGCCGACCGTTTCGAACCCGAAACGATGTACGACTACGGTTTCGTCAACGAGGTAGTCGACAACGAGGAGTTCGAAGACCGCGCGTGGGAACTTGCGCGCGACCTCGCCGCGGGTCCGCCTATCTCGCAGGCGCTCACCAAGCGCGCCATGATAGAGGGATGGGACAACATCGAAGCGGGACTCGAACTCGAAACGCAGGCTTTCGGACACCTACTCGACACCGACGACCTCACCGAGGGCGTCATGGCGTTCATGCAGGACCGCGAACCCGAGTTCGAGGGCGAGTAGGGTAGGCGCTTTCTCGACCGATACGCTTTTTTTACGCGCACAGAAGGAAGACTCATGCTGAGGAGTATCGCATCTTCCGTCGCCGATATCGTACTCGGACGTGTCGCCCTCTCCCTCGGTTTACTGCTCGTCGTCGTACCTGTCGCACTCGGACTCTCGTACGGTACCGAAGCCCTCATGGCTCTCGGTATGTCGCGCGACACCGCGGGTACCGTCACCACCCTCGCCGTCGTGGCGGCGGGCGTCTACGGTCTCTACCTTTTTGCAACGCGCGCAATCGACTGGTAGCCTCAGTTACGGTAATACGCGTTTTCGCTTACGCCATCTATTTTTTACGGCGGCGCATAGAACGACCGCTATGGACGTAGAGTTCACGCACCGTCCGTCGTTCACGCATCTCGTGGTACAGCTACGCCAAGGCGAGTCGGTCGTCGCCGAACCCGGCGCGCTCGTGGGTCACTCGCCTAACGTCGACGTCGAGACGACGACGTCGCGCGACGGTCTCGTGAGTTCGGCGAAGTCGATGCTAGGCGGCGAGTCGGCTTTCGTCAACGAGTTCGTCGCGCGCGACGGACCGGGTGAGGTCGAACTCGCACCGCCGACTCCGGGGGACGTGATGCAACACGAACTCGAAGACGAGACGCTTTACGCCGCCGACGGAGCGTTTCTCGCCGCGTCCGGG
>JBKHFQ010000029.1:0-9859 GCA_046540135.1 Halobacteriales archaeon | reverse complement strand
CGCGAGGAGGTTGCGGGGCGCGCCGACAGGCTCGTCGATGTTGTAGACGACGCGGTTCTGGACCGAGCCGAAGACAGGGTCACGACGGCGTTACGTGAGGGAAACACCGGTGAAGCAGAGATACCCGACGGCGTCTCGGCGCAGACGGAGCTTTTCTCGTACCCCGTCGCACGCGCCGTCGTGAGCGTTATCGACGAACATCCTGTAACGCGACGCTACGCATGGGCGGAGTCGGTGACGGCGCGCGACAGGTTCTTTCATGACCTTACCTCAGAGAAGGGTGCCACGTTCAGACGTATAGTCGACGAGTTCGGTATGGAAGTCGGTGAAGCAGAGGTGGACGGTATCTACCGGATGGAGGTCGGCGATTTCCTCGAACTCTCGTCCGGCATGTCGGATGAAGAGTGGAAGTTGGTCAACAGAGAGGTAGAGGAAGGATGGGTACGCGTCACGAAGGACGATGTCCTCGAACTGTCGCGCGAGGCGGTACGCGAACGCGTCGCCGACGGTCTGCCGCTGTTCGTCCCCGAGGAGGCGCGCGACGCCGTCGAACCCGCCGTCGAAAGGGTGCGCGAGGTCGTCGCGGACGCCGACATAACGACCGAGATAGACCGCGTCGAGGAGAGCGAGTTCCCGCCGTGCATGGAGACTCTCCTCGCCGAGGTGCGCGAGGGCAAACATCTCGAACACCACTCACGTTTCGCCATCACGTCTTTCCTAACCAACATCGGCATGGACACCGACGAAATCATAGAGACGTACGAGGTCAACCCCGGATTCGGCGAGGAGATGACGCGTTACCAGACCGACCACATACGCGGCGACACGGGACCGACGGAGTACACCTGCCCGTCATGTTCGACGATGGTGACCTACGGCGACTGCAGGAACAAGGACGAGCTATGCGAGACCATCAGCCACCCCCTCGGCTACTACCGCAGGAGGCTGGAGGCGCTTGACGACGAGGAAGACGGAGAGAAAGGTGAGGAGAAAGATGACGACGACACCGGCGACGGTCAGTAAGTCTCGTCGGCGATGAGGTAGCCCGCACCAGACGACAGGAGAACAAAGACGAGTACAGCGCCGACGGTACCGGCTTTCTCGAACCCCGTCATACCTGCGGCGACGAGCAGAGCGACGAAGACGGCGACAACGGCGAGCGTGGAGCCTATCTCGACGGTCTTTGTCATACGGTTCGGTCGGTGTCGCCGTCGCATAATACTGACGGTACCTGCGCGTAAGCTATATACGCGTAGCGGCGGTATTAGACGTGTATGGACTGTCCGGGCTGTGGAGAGGAGATATACGAGGAAGAACTCATAGACGGTGCATGCCCCCTCTGCGGACAGGTTGTCGAGAACGGCGACGGATACGAAGGTAGCATAAACGAAATCGTCGAGATGTTCGAGAGCGCCGAAGCGGTCGCCATGAACGTCGAAAACGAGTCGGTTGAACGTAGCTTCGTGCTACACGCCTCCCCGTCTCTCTCCGACAGGCTGAAGCCCAAGAAGTGCGGCGCGTGCGGACGGTGGCACCTCAAGTTCGGTGACAAGGAGTACCAAGTCGAGACCGACGGATACGAGGGTAGCCTCGAAGTGCGGTACCTCTGCTGTCTCTGCGCTTAGAGCGGCTTTATGCGGTCGCCGTCCGTGGGATAACACATACCTTCGAGCAGAAGGTCTTCAAGGGTGGCTTCCGCAACCTCCTCTTCGATACCTTCCTCCGCCGCTCTTTCGAGTATGGTCGACCTTTCCACCCCCTGCTCACCGTTCTCCTCCTCGATTATTCCCATAACGACGGTCTCGGCTGAGTCGGCGGTCTCACCGGGTTCGTCGTCCCCGGAGGCGTCGGTCTCCTCCTCCGTTTCAGCCTGTTCATCTTCCTCGCCCATCCCGTCGTCTTCCTCATCGGCTATATCCGCACCGCTCTCGAACTCCGCGCCAAACTCGTCGGCGACCTCCTCGCGCTGTCCCTCGTCCCAGTCCCACTCGCCGACGTCCTCCTGTTCGATGTCGTCAAGGTCGTCGGTTTCTGCCGCGGTCCCTTCGGATGCTTGGTCCCCGGCGGTTTCCGAGGCGTCGGTGCTCTCGTCTTCCGCGGTAAGGTCGGAGGAGCCTTCTTCCGTCCGTGTCTCGTCCGCGTCCGCCGACGGCTCCGGTTCGGCGTCGTCGGGTTCCTCCGCGGGTTCGTCGACGGTTTGCGCCCTCTCAGACCCAGCCCCTACGCCCGTGCTGGCTTCGACGCCGGCAATCTCGGTCAGTACGTCACGTGCCTCGCGTTCGAGTTCGTTCAGATAGGACTCGTCGGTGCCATAGTGGTCGACGACATCGCCGAGTTCGTGTATCTGAGGGCGTGTTTGGGGGGTCTCCCCCGTTCGGAGATGGTCGCGGACGGCTTCGATGCGCTTCAACGTCTCGTGCGCTGTCTCGACGTTCCACCTGTCTCGCGTCTCTGCGTCGACGACGTTGATGCCTTCCGGGCGTATGCTCGTATAGACATCGTCGGAGTCGTCGGGTTCGTAGGTCCGCGCCTTTCCAACGACGGCGACGAACGAAGGCGTCTCGGCGTCGGCGAGGAACGAGACGGCATCGGGCTGGTACTGACCGGCGTATACGACGAAAGCGCCGGTCGGGTCGGAGATACGTGCGCGCAGAAGGTCGCCGTCCCCGACGCGCTCTATCTCTGTCAGGACGCCGACGACGAACAGCCGGTTTATCTTCGCGCCCGTCGGCGTCGCCACGTAGTTGGGGGCGCGCTCGTCGTCACCTTCCTTGAAGGCGTAGTCGGCGTCGTTGTACTCGCGTGCGAATACGCGCCACGCCACCTCGCGTGAGACGGCGTCGGAGTCGGACGACTCCGTGCCCTCAGAACTCATCGAGCACCTCCCTCGCCTCGTCGGCGGGGTCGTCGTTCGCTTCCTCCATCTCGGAGACGTTCATGTTGGCGCCGTAGTCGCCGACGCTGACGTTTCCGCGGACGCGCCAACACCTCCCGACGGTGTTGTCGGCGATACGCTCCGTGACGGCTGTCTTGTCCATGGCGTCGCGCGCCTCCTCGCGCGCGTCTTCGAGCGTCCCGTCGTACAGATCCTCCGTAAGTTCGCGCCCGACGACGAGCGTCACCGCACCCGTGCCGTCGTCGAGAACCGCCTTGGTGCGCATGTCGGGTTCGGCGTCGACATCGCCGTGTACGCGGCACTGACCCTTCTGTACGACGCGCCCGCATTCGGGACACCGTTCGATTAGACCCGACCCCTCCTTAACGGAGAGAACGTTTCCGCGGACGACGACATCGAAGTCGCCGCCTTTCTCTACGGCTTCTGCGACATCCGTCTCAGGCGGCGTGTGCGACACGTCTACGTCCTCGGATGTCTCGACGGTCGTGTACTCACCCATGTTTACCTGAGGTATGCCGCGGTACTCGTTGACGTACGCGTTCCCGACACGGACCGACGCTCCTTCGTCAAGCGTTCGGTTCTCCCAGTCAGTAAACGGAAGACGACCTGACCCGTCCCCGAAGGTCCCCGCCGTTATGGTTGTCTCGCCGTCGCGCCCCTGTATGGTCTTCTCGTCCGAATCGACGACACCGACCTCAAGAGTTACGGCGCGGTCGCCTGATTCGAGTTCGGCTAGCGACCGGACCCCGTAGGGTTCTCGGGCCGGTTCAACCCCATCGTCCACGGAGACGACATCTGCGTCGGAGTCTATGTTTACCTGCGGCTCACCGTCCCACTCGCGGACCTCGCCCTCGACACGGACGGTGTCACCGGGTTCAGCGGAGAGTTGGTCCCATGCCGTGTACGAGATTACCCCCGTCTCGTCGGACAGTTCGCCCTCGGTGATGACGGTGTCGTCGCCGTCGACGCGTATCGAACGCCTTCCCGCGGAGACGACGACAGCTTCCACAGAGACGCGCGCATCTCCCGTCGAAAGGTCGGCGAGGTCGGCGGTCTCTGCTTCGTCGGGTTCCGCGGTTTCGGAGCCGTACCTCCTGCGCACGGTGCGCTCCGCCTCCTCGAGGGGGACGCTGTACTCCAACAGGTTCTTGAGGCGCTCCTCAACCTCGTCGGGGTCGGCGTCCACCTCCTCGGCGATAGAGGCGGCTTGCTCCGAGACCTCTTGGGTGTCACTCATTGGCGTGGTTTGGTACGGCGAGGTAATAAAGTCAGCGGCGGCAACCGTGGCTCATATGTGCAGGCGCGGCGTACCGTGATGCGTGAAACTCGGAACCCGCGGAAGCGACCTCGCCCTCGAACAGGTACGGCACGTCGAGGACGCACTGCCGTACGACTACGATGTCGAACGCGTCGTCGTAGAGACGAGCGGCGACTCGTTTGAGGGCGACATCGCCGAACTCGGAACGCAGGGCGCTTTCGTCCGCGAACTCGACCTGCGCGTCGTCGACGGAGAACTCGACGGCGCGGTACATTCGATGAAGGACATGCCGACGGAGCGTCCCGACGACCTTGAGGTCGCCGCGGTTCTCAGACGCGCTCCCGAACACGACGTTCTGGTCTCGACTGACGGCGCGGCGCTCGACGAACTCGACGAGGGCGCGGTCGTCGGTACGTCGAGTCGGCGTAGGCGCGCTCAGTTGTTACGCGAACGCGACGACCTGAACGTCGAACGTCTCCGCGGCAACGTCGACACGCGCGTCGAGAAGGTGGTCGACGGCGACTACGACGCCGCGGTCCTTTCGGAGGCGGGTCTCGACCGTCTGGACCTCGACGCGCCGTACACCCGCCTCCCCCTCGACGGCTTCGTGCCGAGCGCCAACCAAGGTATCGTGGCGGTCGTCGCCCTTGACGGCACCGACGCCTTTGAACGTATCGCGGAGGCGGACGACAAGAAGACACGCGTCGTCGCAACCGCGGAGCGCGTCGTGCTGTCGCGCGTGGGCGGCGGATGTATAGCGCCCATAGGCGTCCACGCACGTATCGAGGGCGACCGTATACGGATACGCGCCGACGTGCTCTCGTCCAACGGCGACGAGTCGGTGTCGCTCGACCGGCGTTACTCGGTTGAGTCGTACATCGAAGGGGCGCACGAGATGGCGGACGAGATGGTGGACCGCGGCGCTGACGAACTCCTCCGGGAGGCGTCTGAGTGACCGATGACGGTGGCGCGCCGCGCGTCGCCTTCTTCCGCCCCGACGACCGACGCGCCGAACGCGCCGTCGAAGCCGCACGCGAGCGGGGACTTGAACCGTTGAGCGATCCTCTTCTCGAAACCGTCCCGACGGACGCGTCACCGCGTACCGACGCGTCGTTCGTCGTCCTGACGAGCGTCACGGGGGTAGGACTCGCCGCCGACGAGGTGCGCGGCACAGACTCCGTCGTCTGCGCAATCGGACCCAAGACCGCCGAAGCGTTACGCAACGCCGGGGTCGAGGTCAATGTCGTCCCGGACGAGTACACGAGCGCGGGTCTCGTCGAAGCGCTCCGCGAACGCGTCGAAGGAGAGCGCGTCGAGGTAGCGCGGAGCGACCACGGGAGCGACGAACTCCTCGACGGTCTCAACGACGCCGGAGCGTACGTTCACGAGACTGTGCTGTACGAGATACGTCGTCCCGCGGGCGGCGGCGAGCGCACGGCGCGCGCGCTCAAAGACGGGGGGGTTGACGCCGTCCTTTTCACGTCGTCGCTGACCGTCGAACACCTCGTCGATGCGCTCGAAGAGACGGGCGTGGGACGTGAGGCGCTCGACGAGGTGGGCGTCTACGCGATAGGAGACCCGACGCGCGAGACCGCCGAGTCGCTTGGTGTCAGGGTAGACAGCGTACCGGAGAACGAGACGTTCGATAGCCTGCTCAAATCCGTAGAAAGCGAACGCGCCTAAGGAATCCAGTCCTCGTCTTCTTCGTCGTCCTGTTCCGTCGCCGAGGCTTCGTCGTCTGCTCCCTCATCCGACTCGTCGGTGAAGTCCTCAACGGCTTCCGTCTCCGCCGCTCCGGTTTCAGCCGCGGACTCCGTCTCGTCGGCATCTTCGTCGGTATCGGTCAGGTCGTCGATTTCTGCTGACGCGTCCGACGTCTCCTCCGAAGACCCGGTGGACGTTTCCACGGCTTCGTCGGTTTCGTCGGTTGCGGCAGCCTCAACAACTTCCTCATCCTCCGTCTCTGCTTCGGTCTCGATGTGCGCCTCACCTTCGTCGTCAAGCGTAAGGTCCTCAACCTCAACGTCGTCGTCGGCATCTATCTCGCCCTCGCTCACCATCTCCTCGTACTGCTGAGCCTTCTTCCTCAGTTCCTCCATGTCCTGCTCGCCCGCCGTTTCGGGGTCGAGTTCGACCGTCTCCTCCTCCTGTATCCACGCGACGCAGAGGGAACCGCCAACCATGCCGACGAACGTGCCGACACCCATGCCGCCGAACGTGCCGCCAACTATGGAGAGTATCGACATCACGATGCCGGTCATCCCCGCAAGCGTCGATATCTGCGGGTGTGTGATGGACGCGACGCCGCTGAGAAAGACGAAGAACGCGAACACGAGACCGATGAGACCAATGAGTTCGCCGGTTCCACCGGTGAAAGCAAAGTTGTCGAGCGTATAGAACGGGATGTACGCGAGCAGAAGACCCGCGAGTATCATAAGGACGCCGCCCCAGAACGGGCGGACGGCGCGCCAGTCGTCGAACTTCTGCTTGTACGCCGCGTATCTCCGGTACGTCTTGAGTATGGGCTTTCCTACCGCGATTACCGCTGATGATGCCATCTTAGATTAGCTTAGTTCTTCTGATACAAAAGGGTTAGGTCAGATGTCAGAACAGTGTTCAGATAAAGAATGATTGAAGAACGACGCGTGGCGTTTTTGAGTGTTTATGCCAAAAACGCGCGCCTTATCAAGGAGATATGCGCTATTGGGTTAAGGCTTTGAAAAACACATGGGTCGGAACAGATTTGGAAAGTATCTTTAGTGAGTAGAACACCGTACGCAAGCTATCTCAGACTGCTTCAGCAACGCTCGCTTTCGAACATCAATTAGTACGGGCAGTCGTCTGCTGCCGAGATATTCTCGAATGGTCCCGATAGCTCTGACTCATTCCCGTATTCGGTCTCAAGTCGCACATCAGGTAGCGTTAGTGAGGAGAACGCTATGAAGTGTGCTCTTGCCGTTGCCCCGTCTATGGTAGCCTCAGCCTCTGAACCTTCTGACCCTTCTGACCCGGTTATGGCGAACTCGCCAGGTGGCGTGTAACTCGAGTTTGACGGATCATCGTTTTCGAGCACCGGCGTTCCGGAACCACCCCCATAGAATCGAGGATTATCACTTGACCCGTCGCTGAAGAACTCCTCTATCTGGGCATCCTCTATGAGTAGTTCATCTGCTTCCAGTCCTGTTAGATAGAGCGAAGCATCACCAAGCTCTACCTCGTCGCTGGTATCCGACCTGGTAATCTTAGTTCGGAATACCTCGAACGGGAGTATCTCAGGAACACGTATGTCTTTTACGAACGTGAGGTTGTTATCTGGAGGGACGTTAGCTTCGCTTATCTCCCCCCTTAGTTGGGGTAGTGTTTCACTATTTGTTTCACCTTGCTGCTCTGGACCTGGGTCATTAAATCCAACACCATCGTCTGCATCACAGGCACCTGTCGGTCCAACAGCAGGATATATGGCTATACCTGAGCCATTTAGTGCCCCTATCTCTGCGCCGAATCCGCCAATCCCGGAAAGCCCGATAAGCGCACTCGCCATCATACCCGAAGCGACGAGGAACATCACAAACCCTACGAGGACAAAGGATGCGGTCATAGAGCCGAAAAGGACCTTTCTGGACGTACGCGACCGTTTGACCGTCTGTCGGTCTACGTGCCCCTGCCAGTCGTCCCGTTCCTCCCTGATTTGTTCGAGTTCTTCGTCGTCAAACATCTATATACCCTTGTTCACGGATGCCCCCTACCGTGAAGCCCTTCAGACTGTGAATGCTTTTCAGCCCGTGAAGACCTTTCTCTGCGTATACCGTCTATCGTCGTACGTGATTATAAAACTTACCCAGGAAAACCGTACGTTAGTCTAAGTCGTTGACACCGAGGGTAGCGTCAACCTTGGGAACGTCGTCCGAAGTCGCCTCGTACTCGAAGGAAACGTCGGCGCTGTCGTTGGGTTCGAGGGTGACGTTCTCCGACGCGACGGTCGCGTTCTCACCGGCGTCGTCTGTAACGTTCATGTAGACGCGCCAGTCACCCGTCGCGTTGCCGACGTTGGTGACGTTTAGGTCAACGGCGAAGCTGTCGCCGAGATCAAGGTCAACAGACGATGGAGGCGAGACGCTGACTACTTCGAGAGACGGCTCAGGCTCGGGTTCGGTCGCCGTATCCGTTTCGTTCGTCTGTGTATCGTTGCCCGCTTCCGTGGTGTTTGCTGCGTTGGCTTCGGTTCCGTTGGTGGTCCCGTTAGTGGTTCCGTTGGCTGGCTGTGTAGGCTGTTCAGGCGCACCCTCGTACGAGACGTTGCCCTGAGCAGGTAACGTGAAGTTACCGTCCTCGGTTCTCGCGGGCGGCTTTATTTCCTCGCAGTCGTAGTCACCCGCGAGCGTCACGTTGCCATCGTAGAGCGAGCCCGTGACTCCTATGTCGGCGATGTCGATGTTGCCGAAGGCTATCTGATAGACCACGGCTCTACCGCGGCGGATTCCGAAGCCACCGGAGGCGTTGACGCTGAACTCGACATCGGCTTCGCTGAGTTCCGTCGAGGACTGTTCGACAGTGTCGGCGTAAGACGTCTCCGGCGACGTGTTTCCGTCGGCGTAGTCGTCAGGACCGTACTCCTTAATCTCGCCGCCGCCGAGTATGAGTTCGCCCGACGAAAGAGCAGTAAGACGCAGGTCGAGGTCCTCGGCTGTTATAGACGAGCCGTTCCCGGCTTCGCTTAGGACGTTGACGCTCACGCCGTCGACAGTCTGTCCCGGAACGGGTATCGACTTAGTGATGCGGAAATAGCCCTGTATCTCCGCCTGTCCGTCGAGCGTAGCCATCATCTGGGGCGCTGTGTCGCAGTCCGACTGTTCGCCGACCGCAGGGTAGACGGCACCGCTGGGAGCGGAGACATCGCTAAACTCGACGATGAAGCCGCCTATACCGATACCCGCCGCTCCGACGGCACCGAGCGACAGAGCGACTATGAGGAGAAGCAGAAGCAGGGTCGTTGAGGCACCGAGTATACCCGATAACCTCCTACGGTCTATCTGCCCCTCCTCGCGGTAGGAGAGAACTATCGTCTCGGAGGGGTCGCGTGCCATGCTCCAACACCTCTTTTGGCGAACTTCGTAACAACCGCGTATAAATCTTAGGTGGACGGAGCCGTCGCTACCCGGTAGAGCGAGAGAAACGTCGCGTGACGACCGGTCGTCGCTATGCTGTTTTTTCTACGCTACCTTCAGGAGTCGGACGGGTAGCCAGCGTTACCGTTGTTGCTTGTCGACTCACCGGGCGAGTCGAAGCTGTCCCACTGACTGTTGTTGGCGAGCGACTCACACGTGCGGTCACCGGGGTTGACAACACGGTCGGCGGGTCCGCTGTTGGTGTCACCGTCGAAGCTGTCGTTTATGAAGTTGACAGCCACGTCGACCTGCGGCAGGCTAATCTGCTGGAACGCGACCTGATGCGCCGCAGCCGTACCGTTCTCAAGGCTGAATCCGGTGGAAGCGTTTATACCGAACTCAGGCGTGGTATCCGTACCGCTGTCAGGGTCAACAGCGTCGGCTCCGGTTCCGGTGGGAGCGTACGAAGCGTTAGCCTCGTCGCTTCCGCCGGTGGTGTAGTTGTAGTCGCTCGGCGCGAACTCCTGAATCTGCGCCTTGGGTGTGCTGGAATCGTTGTCACCAAGCACCAGGTTCTCCGCCTCAAGCGCGGTTAGGCGC
>JBKHFQ010000028.1:0-9925 GCA_046540135.1 Halobacteriales archaeon | reverse complement strand
CGAGGTACACATCGAAGCGCCCGCGGAAGCCGTCGAGTTCGACGGAACGCGCGTGACGGGCGTAGTCGTTGACGGCGAGCGAGTCAAGGCGGACCAGTACGTCCTCGCCACACCCGTCGAGGTGACGCGCCGTCTCGTTACCGACGAAATGCGCGACGCCGACACGTCGCTCGCCGAAATCGACCGCCTCAAGACCGACTGGATGAGCGGCGTACAGTTCTACCTTGACGAGGACGTTCCGCTCGTACGCGGGCACGGTATCTACTTCGACTCGCCGTGGGCGCTCACGAGCATCTCGCAACGCCAGTTCTGGGACGTAGACTTCGACAGGTACGACGGCGTCGAGGGCGTCCTGTCGGTCTGTATCTCCGACTGGGACTCCGAGGGCGTCGTCTACGGAAAGACCGCGAAGGAGTGCACGCGCGACGAGGTAGCGCGCGAGGTCTGGACACAGCTAAAGGACCACCTCAACGACGATGGCGAGACGGTCCTTGACGACGATGCGCTCGTCGCGTGGCACCTCGACGAGGCGATACAGCACGACGATGAGGAGGGTAGAAACGAGAACCAGGAGCCGCTTCTGGTCAATACCGTCGGTTCGTTGCGCCACCGACCGGAGGCGACGACAGGCATCGACAACCTGACGCTAGCCGCCGACTACGTGCGCACGAACACCGACCTTGCGACGATGGAGGGAGCGAACGAGGCGGCGCGTCGTGCGACGAACGCGATACTCGAACGCACGGCTTCGTCCGCGCCGCGGTGCGAGGTCCACGAACTCGAAGACCCGCGTATCTTCAAGCCGTTCAAGAAGATGGACTCGGCGCGGTACCGCCTCGGTCTACCACACGTGGGCGAGACGACCAAGGGTACTTGGAAACGCGTCCTTGTTCGTTAGCCTTCACAAACGTCACGTCGGAGCGGTCGCTGGCGAGGTACGTACCGACGCCTACGGGGGATATACGCGAACCGTAGAGGTCTGTTGTAGCGTCGCCTTCCGAAGCTACAGCTCGATGGACTTTTCGAGACCGAAGTAGGTGACAAACCGCAGGTCGTCGGCGTCGATGTAGACGCGTCCGAGGTAGAGACCGTTACGTATCTTACGCACCTCGTCACGGACGCGGCGTATGGGAGCCGAGTTCTCAGGGATGTCGTAGTCGAAGACGTAGCAGTCGCCGTCGTCGAACGTCGCGGGGACGACCTTTCCTTCGAACGGATAGGCGTCGACCTCGGTCACGCCGAGGTCGAACCAGTTGGTTCCCTCGGCGAGGTCGTCGGAGACCACGTCGAACTTCTTGCCGCCCCACCGGAGCCAGAACGTGTTTGCGAGCGCGACCGTCGCAGGGTTGTCGAGGAGCGGTATGTCGCCCGCGAGAACCGTACCGTCGTACTTGCCTTCGAGTTCGCCGACGGACGGCGCGGTTGCTTCGCCGTATATCTCGTCAAGTTGCTCGCGCGACTTCTTCTTCAGGTCTTCCATGTCGAGGTACTGCGGGTCGTTTGCGCTCTTGACTTCGACTCGTGACATGATATGTTCTCATACTTCGGACATAATAAGCCTGCCGGACACCGCGCCCGCTGTTTCGAGACGTTTCGCAGACGACTTGTGGCGGTCCGGCGGCGACGGAAGTCATTAGCTTAATTATCTATAAGCAATAACCCGGGACCATGTCCGGGAAACGCGCTCTTGTGACGGGGGCATGTGGCTTCATAGGAAGTATGGTCTGCGAAAGACTCCTTGACAAAGGTTACGAGGTCCGTGGGACAGACCTCGAAACCGCAGACAGGTCCGGTCTCGAAGACCTAGACGTTGAGTTCGTCGCCGCCGACCTGACCGAGTACGACGAGATACGCGAGGCGGTCCGCGATGTCGACGTTATCTTCCACACCGCCGCGCTGTTCAGCTACTCTTCGCTCATCGACTGGGAGGTCTTCGAGGCGGTCAACGTCGACGGAACCGAGAACCTCTGCGAGGCGGCGGTCAATGAGGGCGTCGGCTCTATGATACACTGGAGTACCTGCGGCGTCTACGGACCCCCCAAGGACGACCTTCTCCCGGCGAAGGAGGACCATCCCAAGAACCCCGAATCGAAGTACGACCTGTCGAAGTGGTTGCAGGAGAAGAAGGCGATGGAGTACCACGGTGAGAACGGATTCCAGGTCAAGGCGATACGCCCCGCATCGGTCTACGGTCCCGGAAACACGTACGGCGCGGCGCAGGTCTTCCTCGCGATCGGACGCGGCATTCTACGTATCTACCCCCTCCACTGCGACTACCACTTCTCGATAGCGCACGTCGAGGATGTCGTCCGTGCCGCCGTACATCTCGACGAGAACGGCGAGGGCGGGGAGGCGTACAACATCGTCGACAACGCCGACTACACCGCGGCGCGTCTCATCAAGGAGACGGCGGCGATGATGGGTAAGCGGGTCTACGGTCTCCCCATCGACTGCGACATGTACGAACGTCTCGCCAACCTCCGCTACTTCGTCCCGCCGATGGAGATGGCTTACGACGCCGTCGACCGTGAACCCCCGTTCGAGGCGGACGCGCTCCACTATCTCAAGGGCAACTACTGGATGGACAACCAGAAACTGCTCGACACGGGGTTCGAACTCAAGTACCCGTCGTTCCGTGACGGCATGCCCGAAACAGTTGAGTGGTACGAGGAACAGGGTATGATATGAACTCCGAGACGGTGAAGTACCTCGTCTCGGGGATAGGTGCTGTCACGGTAGCAGCGGGGGCTTACAACCTCCTGACGATGCCCGAAGGCGACGACGGTATATTCGGTGCCGTACGCGAGGCACAGGAGACGTACGACTGGGCGGTCTCGACATCGGCGGTCAACTCGGTCGTCTTCGTCCTCATCGGCGTCGCGGTCGTCCTGATAGCGGTCAACGCCGACCTCGACGGGTGAGCAGGGTGACGGTCGCCTAAAGACACACAACATATGGTATCGTTGTGCGAAAACGTCCGATATATGGGCATAGGTTTTTGTTTGACGAGACGTTACGCGAACCGAGGGTGGAAGTCCGCCGCCGTGGCGGAGCGAGAGAAGACGTTGACGAGGTTAGCCCTTTCCCGTACCACCGAGGGGCGTTACCCACGCCCCTTTCCTATTAGATAAGCCGACGTGAAGAGTTGAGTGTGACGAGGAGACTACTCGTAGCCATCGCCGCCGCGGCGAGGAGAGGGTTTATGGCTCCGACGACGGCGAGCGGTACGGCGACCGAGTTGTAAAGGAAAGCCCAGCCGATGTTACGGCGCGTCCTCCGGCGTGCCGCGTTCGAGATGTCGACGACCGTCTCAAGCTTCGACAGGTCGTCGTCAAGCACCGTAACGTCGGCGGCGTCGGAAGCGAGCGCCGTGCCGCCGCCCATGGCGACGCCGAGGTCCGCCTCTGCTAGAGCGGGCGCGTCGTTGGTACCGTCGCCTACCATCGCCGTCACGCCTTCGTCGCGGAGACGCCTCACGGTCTCCGCCTTCGCCTCAGGCGGAACGCCGTCGAATACCGTCTCCACCGCCTCTGTCTCCTCGTACCGGCGTGCCCTCTCTCCTTCATCACCTGTCAGCACGACGACGCGTTTCCCGCGGTCGGCTATTCCCTCGACAACGTCCCGCCATCCCTCGCGATCGCGTTCGGCGACGGTCAGAACACAGCGCGCCTCCCCAGACCATCCGACGACGACGGCGCGTCCGCGTCGTTCGGCGTTCTCGACCGCTTGGCGGACGCCTTCGGTCCGCCAGCCTCTCTCGTCGAACAGCGCGGGGTCACCTACGAGGACCGTACCGTCGTCCACGACGCCCTCGACGCCGTTCGTGTGCTCTTTGAACGCCGCAACGTCGTCGGAGACGCCGCCATCGGTCGCGCGGGTATCGTCCCCGTCGTACGCGCGGACGACAGCCTCGGCGACGGGGTGCGACGACATCCTCTCCACGGAGGCGGCGCGCCGAAGCGCTTCGTCGTCCCCCTCAGTACCGACGACCTCCAGACGCCCCGTCGTAAGCGTACCCGTCTTGTCGAAGACGAACGTGTCAACGTCGCGGACGCGCTCGAAGACGGTGTCGTCGGAGACCACGATACGGCGCTCGACAGCCTCGCGGACGCCCGAAGCGACGGCGAGAGGCGTTGCGAGTCCGAGCGCGCACGGACACGAGACGATGAGGACCGTAAGAGCGGTGAGAACGGAAGCCTCGACGCCCGCACCGACCGAGAGACGGTAGACGAAGACCGCGACCGCAACGGTGAGAACGAGAGGCACGAAGACCGTGGCGAGCCTGTCAGCGAGACGTTGGACGCCGCTCTCGGTGCTCTGTAGGTCCCAGAGCAGGCTCGTGAGGCGGTCGAGCGCGCCCTCTTCGCCCGCCGCCTCAACCACGAGAGCGTCGTCGGTCACGACCGAACCACCGACGACGTAGTCATCCTCCCGCACCGCCGTCGGTTCCGCCTCACCCGTCACGACGGAGTCGTCCACCGTCGCAGTTCCTCCGACGACGACGCCGTCGACGGGTACGCGTTCGCCCTCACGGACGAGAAGACGGTCGCCTTGGTCGACTTCGTCGACACCGACGGTCGTCCCGTCCTCACGGCGCGCCTCATCGACGCGTACCTCGGTAAGTTCGGAAAGCGCGCCAAGGGCGCGGCGTTTCATTCGGCGCTCATAGTAGCCTCCGACGGAGACGACGAGAACGACCGCGACGGAGACATCGTAGTACAGGTCGGTCCTTCCGAATCCGAGGGCGGCGGTGCTGTAGACGTAGGCACTGACCGCGGCGAGAGCGACAAGAAGGTCCATGTTGGGCTGTCTCGCGCGCAGGCTGACGTACGCACCGCGTAAGATAGGTGCGCCCGTGTAGAAGAGAACGATAGAGGACATCACGACGATGTAGCCAAACAGGAAGTAGCCGGCGGAGGACGAGAGCGGAAACAGAGGTTCGTAGCCGAAGTAGGTAGGGTAGAGGAAGAAGACGTACCAGACCATCACCATCATGCCGAAGAAGCCGCCGACCACGAGGCGTCCGACCTTCTCGTTCCTCTTCTCGCGCCTCGCGTCTTCGTCGTACCTGTGGCTCGCCTCGTACCCCGACCCCGTAACGACGCCCGGGAGTTCGTCCTCCGAAACCTCGTCATCGTCGTAGTCGACGCGCACGGTCTCCGTAGCGTAGCTCGCCGACGCCGCTTCGACACCGTCGTGCCGGGTTGCCCTGTCCTCAACGAAGACCTCACAAGCCGTACAGTGCATACCGCCGACGTGCAGAAAAGCCGTCTCGCAGTCCTCCGGACGTCCGTCGTCCTCGTCTTCGCGTACCTCCTCTACGTCAACGTCGCCGAGGGTAGCGTAGACCTCCTTACACCCCCTGCAACAGAAGGCGCGTCCATCTTCCTCAACGCGCGTATCGCGCACGGGGAGGTCACAGAGTTCGCACGTCTCAGTCATCCCTGTTTCCCCCTCTGCGTACGCTGTCCCTGAACAGCGCCGTCAAGCCGGCGAGGCTGAGTCGGCGGACGGCGATGTCATGAGGTACAGCGCCGCGGTTATTAGCACGACGTTGACGACCGAGACGTAAGGGAACATCTCGGGACTCCAGACGGCGTAACCCGTTGTCGGAACGACGCCTAACAGCGCCGCGAGCATAGCCTGTCTTGAGGTTACCATGCCTGTACCTACGCGCCTAACCCGTATGTAGCTTAGGATTCTCTCGTGCACAGCCATCGCCCGAACATTTTAGGGAACAGAGGTATACGTTTTATACAGCAGTCATAAGTATGGAGTGTCGTTCCGCAAGAACGATATACGACGAAACGGTACTACAAACGTAGAGGCAAAACAATGGCAACAGAGGACACAAAACGGGAGATAGGACACGACGACTTCGACCCGGTAGGGACGCTCGTGCTGATAGCCATCTACTTCGTGATACTCGTCGTCATGTGGATAATCATGTGGCGTATAGAGTTCCTCGGAAACGGTCCAACGGTGGTGGGATAATGGACATACACAGGTTCGAAAAGGGCTGGCTCGTAGCCTCTCTCCTTCTGATAGTCTTCTTCATAGCCACGGTGGCGTACGTCAGCACCGTTTCGGGTGTCGACATGGTAGACGACTCAGGCGGCGACATAGACGTCGACAACGTCACCGAGGACGAGCGTTTCGCTGACCCACGCGTCGAACAGGTCGGTGAAGGTGAGTACGACGTCTACATGGTGGCGCAACAGTTCATATTCCGCCCGGGTACGAACGAACCCGTCGAGGTTCCGGAGGATAGCACCGTCAACTTCTACGTGACGAGCCTCGATGTGGTCCACGGATTCCAGATAGTCGGCACAAACGTCAACACGATGGTCGTACCCGGACAGGTTTCGGAGATAACGGTCGAGTTCGATGAAGCCGACGAGCATGGCATACTGTGTAACGAGTACTGTGGTAGCGGACACCAAGACATGGGTGGGAGCATAGAGGTCGTTCCGCGCGACGAATGGAACGGCACCGAGGGAGGTGACGCCTGATGGCGTACGTCGATAAACGACCGCTCGAAGCCTTCGTGATACGCGTCGCATTCGCCGCCTCGTTCCTGTTCCTCGGACTTGGAGGACTCGGCGGCCTGATACAGGCGCTACACCGCACCGGCTACCTGCAGTTCATCGGCGAAGTCACCGACGGAAACTACTACACCGTTCTAACGTCGCACGGCGTCTTCATTGTCCTTTTCTTCACCATCTTCTTCCTAGTAGGCGTCTTCACGTGGGCGCTGACAAGGAGTCTCGACCGCGACCTCGGCAACCCGCGCCTGACGAAGTACTGGATTACCTCGATGTGCGTCGGCGCGTTCCTAACGGGCGTCACGGTCCTCGCCGGCTTCACGGACGCCCTCCCGCTTGAGGCAAACGTCCTTTACACGATGTACGCGCCGCTTCAGGCGCACCCGCTGTACTACATCGGACTTACCCTGTTCGTGACGGGGACATGGGTCGCAGGTGTCGACTGGATAAAGACCTACCTCGACTGGCGTTCCGACAACCCCAACGAACGCATCCCCCTGAAGGCGTTCATGGTCCTAACGACGACGCTGATGTGGTACATCACAACGCTCGGAATCGCCGTCGAAGTCCTGTTCTTCCTCCTACCTTGGTCGCTCGGACTCGTCAACGAGGTCAATCCGACGCTTACGAGGACGCTGTTCTGGTACTTCGGACACGCCGTCGTCTACTTCTGGCTCATCCCTGCCTACCTCCTGTGGTACACCGTCCTACCGAAGCTTTCGGGAGGACGCCTGTTCAGCGACCCTCTCGCTCGTGTTGTCTTCATACTGTTCCTGATACTGTCGGTGCCCGTCGGCATACACCACCAGTACGTCGACCCCGGTATACCTGAGGGCTTCAAGTTCGTGGCGATGACCAACACGATGTTCCTCCTACTCCCGTCACTCCTGACGGCGTTCACCGTCGTGGCGAGCATCGAACACGGCGGTCGTCAGCGCGGCGGCACGGGCTACCTCGGATGGCTACGTACCCTGCCGTGGAAGAACCCCGCGTTCTCCGGTATGGCGCTCGCGGGCGTCATGTTCGCCGCGGGCGGTTTCTCCGGCATGATTAACGCCGGAATGAGCATCAACTACCTCATTCACAATACGCTCTGGGTGCCGGGACATTTCCACCTCACAGTGGGCACGGCGTCGGCGTTGACGTTCATGGCTGGCGCTTACTGGCTCGTTCCCCAGTTGACGGGTAAGAAGCTGGCGTCGAAGAGAATCGCCGCCGTACAGCCGTTCATCTGGTTCATCGGCATGACGTTCATGTCGAACGCGATGCACCGCGCCGGGCTTTTCAGCATGCCGCGGCGTACCTCCGACCCGACGTACGAGGCGTTCGACTACTCGCCAGCCTTCGGCACCGTCGGAGAGATAAACAGCCAGATAGCCCTCGGCGGCGTCCTGCTAACCGTCTCGCTCGGTATCTTCCTGTACGTCATCGTACGGACGTGGTTCGGTGGCGAGAAGGTCGACGAACCCGTCGACGCAGAACTTCCGCCGGCTCTTTCGGGACCCGAGCACTCGCCGCGCGTCCTCGACAACCTGAAGCTCTGGGTAGGAGTCGCCGTCCTGCTCGTGATACTCGCGTACACGGTGCCTATCGGATACATAGCGTCCGACGGTCTGTGGTCGGGTAGCGAGACGTTCCCCACCGCTGTCGACGCTCTGAGGACGCTGGAGGTGTGGCTCTGATGGAGAAACACCTCAAGTTCCTGATAGCCGCCGCGGTAGCCGTGCCGGTCTTCGTCGAACTCAGGACGTTCGGCGGCATGCTCGGCGTCGAGGTCTCGCTACCCATCGCGGTCGTCGTGGGTATAGTAGTCGCGGCGTTCGTCGTCCTGGTGGACGAGAACGTCTCGTTCGACAGGTCGAAGAGTCTTTAGCCGTCGCTGAAGGTATCTATACTCCGCGTTATCTCGGTGTCTTCGAGGGACTCAGGCGGCGAGACGCCGAAGTCGTCGACGACCTCGTCGATACATCCGCGTTCGGGTATGAGGAAGGAGAAATGGTCGGGGACGTAGTCAACGCATCTGTCGTGGTAGTTGGAGGGCGTGTCGCCGTCGGCACCCGCCCCACCCACCGAGTCGGCGCGTTCGAGCGCCCTGTAGTAGAAACCGAGCGTCCTGTCTCTCGGAGTCCAGTAGTTGTAGAGGTCGCCGACAGCGTTTTGTACGGCGTCGTAGTACTCGCCGCCTTCGGCGACCGAGTCGCTGGGTACGGTGCCGCCGAGTACGGAGGCGGACTTGACGGCGTCGTCGAAGCCGGAGCCGTGGAGCGTCTTAAGCGCCGAGAAGAGGGGGTGCGCGCCGAGAGAGTTAGAGACGTAACGCACATCGGTTTCGGGGTTCTCGCGGACGTAGTCGGCGGTGAACTGCGCCAACTTGGGACCGTTCCATTTGGCGACGACCTTCCCGGACTCCCATTCGTAAGCCGCCTGGTCTGTGTCCCACGTGAATCCTACGACGGGATGCGTGTACCCGTTCTTTTCGAGGGCGTAGCGCAGAAGCGACATCCTGCCAAGGGCGGCTTCCTCTTTGGCGAGCCAGCCGTGGACGAAGACGACGACCTCTTCGGGGGACCCGTCGTCGTGGAACCCGGGGATTGCTCCCGCCGTCTCGTAGTCGGTCTCGTCGTGCCCGTCCTCGATGAACAGGCTACGTGGAACGCCGAGAGCGCCGCCTATACGTCCCTCCGGCGTGAGCGGTGTGGCGCGTATACGGCACTTGTTGAAATGTCCGCGGGTCCGGACACGCGGGAAGTCCGGGGGTCTGTGCTCGTGGAAGTACTTCTCCACGCCCGTCGAGAAGATGAGAAGAGCGACGGGATCCTTGAGAGGTCCGAGACGGTTGGCGTGTTCGAGTACGTCGATGCCGCCTTCCTTTACCATACCCACGGTTGGCGGCGCAGGGTTATGAAGCTTTGTTGAGACAGGACGCCCCAAGGATTATGTGTGGACTGTCCGAAGAAAGTCGCATGCAAGACGGAGAAAGGACACGACGCCGGTTTTTGAGTTTCCTCGCGGTGGCTGGAGGCGCGGGTGTGACGGGATGTCTCGACGAAGGGACGGACGACGAAGACGAAAACAACAGCCAACAGCCGGAAAATACGTCCGATGAGGGCGACAGAAACGGCGGTGGTAACGAGACGTCCGAGGACGAACAGGATGCCGAAGACGAGGAGGAAGATGAGGAGTTCGAAGCCGGGGAGCCGTACGAAGACGTGATAGAGCCGGGTCCCGCGGACTGGATAAGCGAGAGGTACGACGTCAGAAACACGGGCGTGAACCCCGAGTCGGGCGCACCCGAGTCACTCGAAGAGGACTGGAGCTTCGAGAGTGACCTTCAGATAACACGGCTACCGGTCTATGCCGATGGACAAGTCTACGTTGGT
>JBKHFQ010000027.1:0-9950 GCA_046540135.1 Halobacteriales archaeon | reverse complement strand
CGCCCTCCTCCGCATCTACGCAAGGCGGAGAGTGGGCAGGGGTGCGCGAACGCCGTCTCATGTACCTGTCGTACTTGGGAACCTTGACGTCGTGCTCACGCTCGACGACAACCGTCTTGTCCATGCTGTCGCTCGCGACACGTCCTTCGAGGACGGTGCCGCGCGGCGACAGCGTGCCGTGGAACGGGCAGTTGTCGTCGTCGCATTCGGTCGTTGGCTCCGGTACGTCGTATCCTATCTCTGGCATCTTAGACACCTCTTACGCGTTCCGCGGGTCGCGCGTGAATCGCCCCTCCGTCGACGCGTACCGTGGCATCGTGGAGTTCGAACTCGAAGAACGCGTGCTTCTTAGGCACGGTCTTTTCGCCGCCGTCATCGACGGCGAAGGTCAACGTGTTTGCCGTTTCCTCAACGGCACGTCCCTCTATACCGACGAGAGACGTGTCGGACGAGTCAACGACGCGTCCGTTGAGACCGACGAGTTCGTGGCGCGCGATGTTCCGCGGGGTAATCATTCGTTCTGTTCCTCCATCTCGCGTTCGCGCTGTACCGTCTTGATGCGCGCTATCGTCTTCTTCATCTCGCTTATGCGTCCGGGGTTGTCGGGCGCTCCGCCCGCCGCCTGTATCGACGTCTCCTGCAGAAGCTCCGACCGAAGGTTTTCCAGCTCGTTCTGAAGCTCCTCGTCGGTCATCTCGCGCATCTCGTCGGCGCGTAGGATAGCCATTTACGCGTCACCTCCTTCGAGACCGTACTCATCGGCGAGGGCGTCGATTAGCTCCTCCGTCTTGAGGTTCGCCTTGACGCCCGCTTCCTTTGCGAGCTTCTGAAGCTCGCGGTACGACTTCTCGTGCAGTTCGTCGACCGAGGCGGGTACGTCACCCTCCGCCTCGTCCTCGTCGGCTTCCCCCTGTGCGGCGTCCTCCGTCTCTTCTTCCGTCTCGTCAGCTTCCTCGGTCTCAGGCTCCGGCACAGGTTCAGCGTCTTCCTCGGACTCGTCTTCGGCTCCCTCCTCGGCTTCGGCGACGAGTTCCTCGATTCCCTCCTCGGTATCAGCTTCCTCGACCTGCACTTCGGTGGCTTCGGCTTCGGGGACGAGGTCCTCAACACCGGCGTCGACCTCGACCTCGAACTTGTCAGGTAGCTCGGAGCCGGGCGGTATTATGCGGACCTGTATACCGATGGTTCCGAGCTTCATGACGGCGGTGCCGTAGCCGGTCTCGACGACCTCCTCGGCGGGTTCGCCGCAGTGCTTGACGTAGCCTTCCTTGAACTTGACGACACGCGAACGCGCACCCGTCACCTTGCCGCTGAAGACTATCTCGGCACCCATCGCTCCGGACTCCATGATACGGCTGAGCGTCGTCCGTCCTGCGTCGCGGAAGTACCAGCCGCGTTCGAGCGCGTTAGCGAGCTTGTCGGCGACGATACGTGCGTTGAGGTCGGGTTCTTCGACCTCCTGCACGTCGACCTGTAGGTCGTCGAGGTCGAACTCGCGTTCGAGGTCGTCGGTGAGCTGGCGGATGTTCTTGCCGCCCTTACCGATAACCATGCCGGGCTTCTCAGCCTTGAGCGTAATCTCGGTACCCATCGGGGTGCGCGCGAGGTCCATGCCGCCGTAGCCGGCGCGTTCAAGTTCGTCGGCGAGGAACTCGTCTATCTGCGACCTGCGCATACCTTTCTCAACGAACTCGCGTTCTATCGCCATTCAGTTCTCACCTCCTTGCTGGGTTTCTTCATCATCGTCGGCTTCGGTTTCCTCGGTGTCGGCGTTTTCTTCGTCTTCATCTTCGGTCTCGTCCGCCGTCTCATCCGCGATTTCTTCGTTGTCCTCTTCGCTCTCATCGCTTTCTTCGGCTTCGGATTCCGCCTCGGTTTGTTCGGCTTCGGGTTCCGCTTCCTGCGCCTCGGTTTCGGTCTCCTCTTCGGCTTCGACTGTCTCCTCTTCATCCTCGCCGACCTCGTAGTCCTCCTGTAGAAGGACGACCTCAACGTCGACGAGGTCGGAGTTCCACTGCGTGGCGCGTCCCATGGCGCGCGGCTTCATACCGCGCGACTCGCCGACCTTGTGCGCGGCGATATGATCTACGACCATCTCGTCAACGTCGAATCCTTGCTCTTCGGCGTTCGACCGCGCGTTGTAAAGTACGTCGTTGAGCGCCTCCGCCGCCTTCTTGGGGAATCCGCCCGCGTCCCATCCGTCGATTCCGGACGTGTGTCCTGAACCCGCGTTGTGCTTCTTGAGCGGGACGGGTTCGTCACCGCCGGCGACCGCGGCGAGCGTATCGCGTGCGTCTTCGAGCGACCTGCCCTTGACGAACCTGCAAAGCTCGACCGCATCCTTCTTGCTGATGGTGAGTTCGCGCCCCATCGCCTTGGCGGAACGTTCCTCGTCTACCTCGACTGAGTAGCTGATACCCATGGTTTACTTGAGGGGCACGAACTTCGAGGAACGGGTCGCGCCTATGCCCGCCTGTCCGTGTTCGACGTCTTTGCGCGTCATCTCGAACTCACCGAGGTAGTGCCCTATCATCTCCGCTTGGACGTCGACGCGTTCGAACTCCTGACCGTTGTGGAGCATGAACGTCGTGCCGACCATCTGAGGAACGATAGGGGTGTCGCGCAGGTGCGTGCGTATCTTATCGTCGCCTTCGTGGACGCGGTCAAGGAGCTTCTCGTGCTCCTCCGAAAGACCGCGTTCGAGCGTCCTGCGTATCCTCGCAGGCGCGACCTCGGCGAACTCGCCGAGCGGCATCTCCTGTAGCTCGTCGAGCGTATAGCCTCTGTACTGGAACTCTCCTTCTCTGCTTGGTAGGTCTTCTGTTGACATGGTTACTCCTTTCCTGTCCTCCTGCTGGATATGTCGCCCACCTTCTGACCGGGCGACGTGTTCCTGCTGACCGACTTAGGGCGTCCGGGATGCTGGCGTCCGCCGCCACCGAACGGGTGGTCTACGGCGTTCATCGCGACGCCGCTGACCTTGGGCCACTTACCTCCGCGGGACTTCATCTTGTGGTGCTTCTTGCCCGCCTTGAGCATCGGCTTCTCCGTCCGTCCGCCTCCTGCTACCACGCCGATGGTGGCGCGACAGTCGGGGTCGAACTGGCGTATCTCGTCGCTGGGTAGCTGTACGACAGCACCGCCGCGCTCGTGGGTTATGAGCGTCGCGCTCGTACCCGTCGAACGCGCTATCTTTCCGCCGTCGCCGGGGTTTATCTCGATGTTACAGACCGGGACGCCCTCGGGAATCTCAGCGAGAGGAAGCGTGTTACCCGGCTCTACGTCCGCGCTCACGCCCGCCTGTATCTCGTCTCCGACACCGACGCCTTCGGCGACGAGAACGTGGCGAACGTCGCCGTCCTCGTACTCGACGCGTGCTACGGGCGCACTCCTCGCGGGGTCGTGTTCGAGACCGATGACCTCGCCGGTCGCCGTCTCGTCGTCGCCCGTCTTCTTGTGTCTCAGCGTCGCCTTGTAGTTGTGGCTGGGCGCACGGAATACCGAGCTTCCCTTGCCCGCCTTCTGCTGACGAATAGGGCGACCCATACTAGAACGCCCCCATGCGCGACGCTATGTCCTGTGCAACGTCTTCCTCGGCGAACTCTACGGTCGCCTTCTTCTCTCCGTCCATTGTTATCTGTGTGTTCACGTTCGCAACCTCGGCTTCGTACTCGTCCTCTATCTCGTCCGCGACCTCAGGCTTGGTCGCGTCGGTATGGACGATGAACTGCATCTTGTTCTCGAAGTCCATCAGGTCCATCCCCTTCTCCGTAATATGCGGTCTCTTGATGACTCTCATCGTTCGTCGAGCACCTCCAGAGCGGGTTCGGTCCAGACCGTCAGGCGTCCTGCGTCCCCGCCGGGTGCGAGGTCCGCGACGCCTAACTCGTCAGCCGTCACGACGTCAGCACCGGGCAGGTTACGCGCGGCGCGGAAATCGTCGGACGTGACGAAAAGGATGCTCGTCGGCGTGCGGTACTTCCTGCCGCGGGTCTTACCGCGTCCTGCGCGAACGCCGCGTCCTTCGTCGGCGCGTTCGATGTCGTCGTGCAGACCGAGGGTTTCGAGAACCCCGACTACCTCCTGCGTCTTGACGAGTTCCTCGAACTCGGCATCGAGAACGACCGGCAGGTCGACGTCCTCGTCGAACTCGTGTCCGCGGTCACGTACATGTACCTCGTCGGCGGTTGCGGCGACTGCGCTCTCGAAGGCAAGGACGCGCTCCTTGTCGTTGAAGTCCTCGCCGACCTTCTTCTCCGCCTTCGGCGGGTGCGCCTTGCGCCCACCGACGGCGTGCGGCACACGGGCGGCGCGGTTGCCGTTGTTGATACGCGGAACGTGCGCGATACCCTGTCCGCTACCGGGCGACTCGGCGCTCGTCCGCATACCGGCGAACTCATCGGCGCCGTACGGCTGTTTCTCGTTCGCCTGCTTGGCGAGGAATGCGCGCTCCACGATGTCGGGGCGGAACGGCGTCCCGAAGGCTTCGGGGAGTGCGACCTCGCCCGCTTCGTCTCCGTCGGTGTCTACCTTCTGTGCTTTCATCGTCATCCTTGGTCAGAGCTCGTGCTTACGTAACGTATCTCGGGGTCGTACGCGGCGTCGTCCTTGGGACGCACGGCGTGGCGCGTCCTCACGAGACGACCCTTGGGACCCGGAACGCTTCCCTTGACCAGCAGGTACGACGACGAAACCTCGCCGTAGTTGACGAAGCCGCCTTCGGGAGTCGCGTCCTCGTCGTCGACCGACAGGACGCGTTTGTTTATCTCGGTACGCTGGTGGTATCCCATCTGTCCCTGCTGTGGAACCGTCGAGCGTACGCGGGACGGGTGCCAAGGACCGAGGTTGCCTATACGGCGCCTCCATCCCTGTCTGTAGTGCTTGCCCTTGCGTAGCTTGACGCCCCAGCGCTTGACGGGACCCTGCGTACCCTTGCCCTTGGTGACGGCGGAGACGTCTATGTACTCGCCGGAACGGTGTACCTCGTCAACGTCCGCGCCCCCACCGAGGAGTTCCTCTGCACGGTCGAGCGACGCGTCAACGTCGCCGCCCGCGACGGGAACCTCCATCATGTCGGGCTTCTTCTTGGGCACGCCGCTCACGTCGGCGGGCGTCGTGTAAGCGATGACACGCACCTCGTCCACGTCCTCGTCGCGCAGTTCGTCGACATCTCCTTCTTCGTCAGGCTGTGCGACCGCGCGCTCCGTCTCGTCGTCGAGGTCGTCGGTCCAGACCTCCGTCACGGGACGTCTCCCGTACGGCGTGTCGCGGTATCCGCGGACCGCGGCGACGCGCAGAGGCGGCGTCTCAACGATGGTAACGGGAACGCTCTCCGTCATTCCTTCACGTGGCGAACCCTGCTGGTCGTTGACCATCATGACATGGGTCATACCGGCTTTGTATCCGGCAAAACCCTGTAGCGCAGGCTCGCCGTCGGCTTCGGGCCAGGTACGGAAACGCGGCACCTCGCTCGCGGCGCGCTTCCTCGGACCGAAGCCTTTCGATCCTTTCCTCGGATTCGATGGCGTTGGCATTCGTTTTCTCTCCTATCTGTTTGCTGTGTTGACCAAGGCGAGCGTGGCAAGGACGGCTTCCTCCGTCCTGACCGTCTCGACGCCTTGGTTGGGTAAGGTGTTGACGACGGCGTCGAAGCTGACGGACATGTCGCGCTCCCTCAGAATCTCGTTGACGCCCCGTTGGGGAGCGCCGAATACGACCGCGAGGTTGTCGCCGCGGAGGTCACCGTCCTCGACCTCCTTTCCGCTCCTCGACGCGCAGACTACGACGCCTTCATGGGCGCCGAGCCAGCCGTCGAGGGGCGCGCGTTCGACCTCGTATCCGCCATAGGGCGGGTCGTCTGCGATCTTTGCACGCAGGGGTTCTCTCGAAGAGACTCTGAGGGTGACGCGTTCCCCCTCCCGTATCCCCTCGTCAGGGACGCGAAGGGCGACCGGGTGTTGCGTTCCGCAATTGACCCAGACGCGTCCGTCAGTTCCGACCTTCGTCACCACACCTTCTCTGTACTCGGGTCCGGACTCTTCCGAATCCGGACCGGCGGTCACGGAGTGCAGGGGCGTTCCGAGCGGCGGTAAGACGCCCACGTACCTCAACTCGTCCCGTCTGTCGAAGACGGTCTTTCGTAGGTACGGTGGCGTCGCGGCGTACCGCAGGACTTCGGCGACCAAGTCGCCGTCGTCGGCGTGTTCGTCGCCGTCGTCGAAGACGACGACCTTGTCGCACCGGAATATCGCGGCGGCGCGTGCGACCTGACCTATCTTGTAGGTCGCGGCACGCGCGTCGTCGGTCTCCGCCACGAGCGACGCCGGAACGAGGACGGTTAGCTTCATGCCGAAGCTACCGTCGCCCCGCATTTAGACCTTGTCGGTCGTGGTTCCCTTGCACTAATAAGGGTGTCGTTAAAACACGTCCTTGTGACGGCGTGCCATGGTTTTATGTTGAACGCGTCCGTGTTACGCCCGCATGGTGTACAAGAAGGTCAAACTGACCGGCAGTAGTACCGAGTCGTGGGAGGACGCCGCGATGCAGGCGGTCGACCGCGCAGAGGCGACGCTGGAGAACGTAAAGTGGGTGGAGGTACAGGGGCGCGGTATCGAACTCGCCAGCGTCGACGAACCAGAGTACCAGACCGAGGTCGAGATAGCGTTCGAGGTCGAGTAAAGAACGTCAGAACTCTCCGAGAGACTTCTGTTCTTGGTCGACGCCGAGTAGATAGGGAAGGGCGATATCGGCGAAGACGAGGGCAAGGACGAGTACGATAGGCGCGAAGAACAGACCGTAGAAGCCGAAAAGGGTTGGACCGAAGATGTACGCGAGCATCAGAAGTCCGACGTGGGTGCGTTCGCCGCTGAGGTAAGGACGGAGGACGATATCGGGGATGAAGTCGACGGCGACACCGGTGGCGACGAGGAAGCCCGCGACGTAGGGTAGGAGCGACGTGTCGCCCGCGAGAAAGGCGTTTACGGCGACGAAGCCCGCGAGCGGGACGTAGACGACCTTCATGCCGACGACGGGTATGAGGCTTGCAACGCCTGTTAGCGCGCCTGCGAGGGCGGGCGAAGGAACCTCGACGGCGGCGGGGACGTAGGCGTTGTACGCAGTGAAGACGACGACGGCGACAACCGCGACGGCGAGGACGTTTAGAAGGTTGCCGAAAAGGACGGACGAGAGTTCTTCGTCGGCGGCGTCGACGTACTCGCGGAGGACGCCGGAGTCGTCGTAACGAAGAACAAATCCGCGGAGGCGCGCTCCGTCGACGAGCAGGTAGTAGGCGGTGACGAGAACGACGAGTAGGTTGAACAGGAATCCTGTCACGAAGCCCGTGAAGGCGGCGAGGTTTTGGCGCAGAAACTCGACTGCGGCGTCGAACTCGCCCGAACGGTAAGCGTCGAAGACGCTCTCGAAGGTCGGGTCAGGGAGTTGGTCGGTCTCGATGTACGAGTCCGCGCCGGCGAGGAGGGTTTCGAAGATACTGTACTCCTCAACGAGAGCCTGAGCCTCAACGGCGACGAGAATGACGGTGTACCCAACGAGGAGAACGAGCGGTACGCCGAAGAACAGTATGGCAACAGCGGCACGAACGCTCGCGGGTAGTTCGACCGGGAGAGCGCCGAGTCGGCGGTAGACGGGGCGCGTCGCGTAGTAGACGAAGACGGCGACGGTAAGCGGCGCGATGAAGGTGTACGCGACGTACGCGACTAGGGCGGCGAGAGCAAGTCCGAGTACGGCGAGTGACAGTCTTTCGACGTTGACCATGGTAGTCGCACCGCCGCGCGACGAATAAATCCTTCCTTAGAGACCATCCAAGGAGTCTTGGAGCGCGTACGCGACCGCAGAAGGTGAGGCGTCGGCGGTTCCGACGGACGACGTGTCGAACGGCACGCCGAGTGCGCCGTACACCGACGAAAGGACACGCGCCGTCTCGTCGCCGCGTCCCGTTACGACGACGCCCGAAACGAGCGCCGCGTCACGCGCCACGCGTTGTGCGACGCCCGCGACCTTGCCGCCGTCGACGCAGAGTGACGCCTCGCCGGGGCAGAACGAGTCGTCGGGTTCGCCGCAACCGGCGTCGACACCCACGGATTCGAGAGCGTCGCGTGTCGCGCAGACGGCGTCGTCGTACCTGTCGCGGAGACCGACGCGCGGGTCTTCGACGGGGGCGGCGACTGCGAACGCCACCGTCTCGCCCGCGTGTACGACGGCGCGCCCGCCGACGTTACGGACGGTCGTCGCGTAGCCCGCTTCACGCGCGGTTTTGCGTGCCTCGTCGTACGCCGACGAGTTGGTGTCGCGCCGTCCGAACGCGACCTGTCTCGCGGGACGCCAGACACGGACGCGGCGCTCACCGTCGTTGCGCGTCGCGTCAAACGCGCGCCGGACCGCGGCGTGTTCGTCGGCAGGGGTCGGGGCTTGGTCGGGTTCGTCGTCCGTCACACGAACTCCAGTTCGTCGCGGGTCGTCGTCTCGCCGAAGAGCCAGTCGGCGTGTTCGACGGCGTAGTCGCGGTGGTCTTCCTGTATGTAACCCAGCGCGTCCTCAACGACCACGGGTCGGTAGTCGCGCAAGCCGGCGCTTCCCGCGGTGTGGAGGACACAGACGTTGGCGAGCGTTCCGCAGAAGACGAGATCGTCTATTCCGTGCGCGTCCAGCCACGCTTCGAGTTCGGTTCCCTGAAACGCGTCGTAGGTGTGCTTGACGACGACCTTATCTTCATCACGAACGTCGAGTTCGTCGACGACTTCGGCTTCCCACGAACCCTCTACGACGTGTTCACCCCACCTCTCGAACTCGTCGTAGTAGTGTGCGTCGTCGAACTGTTCGGGTGGATGAACGTCGCGCGTATAGACGACCTGCACGCCCGCTTCGCGCGCCTCCTCAACCACGTTGGCGACGGCGTCGACCGCATCGCCGCTCGCGGGTGCGTACAACGAACCGTCGGGATGGCAGAAGCCGTTCTGGGTGTCGACGGCGACGACCGCGGCGTTTTCGGAGTCGATTTTCATGTCCGGGGGTACGAGGTCTGCCGTCAAAAACGTTTACGCGTGCGGGACGACGAAGGGTCGAATTTTTATGCTTCGGCGCGAATTTGGGCTGTGAAAATCCTGATAGTCGGAGCGGGTCAGGTCGGCACCGATATAGCGTCTTCGCTCGGTGAGAACCACGAGATAACCGTCGTAGACGAGGACACCGAACGTGTCGAAGAGGTGACGTACAACGTCGACGCGCTCGCGGTCGAAGGCGACGGAACGTCGATGGAGGTTCTACGAGAGGCGGGGGTCGAGGAGGCGGACATCGTCATCGGAACCACCGACAGCGACGAGACCAACCTCGCCGTCTGCGGTTCGGCGAAGACGGCGGGCGACCCGTTTACCGTAGGACGTGTCAAGAAGAGAAAGTTCCTCGAAACATGGGAGCCGTCGCCCGGCGCTTTCGGCGTCGACCTGATGGTAGCGTCGAACGTTCTCACGGCGCAGAAGATATCGCGTCTGGTCGTCACGCCCGCGGCGCACGATGTCGACGTATTCTCCGAGGGAACCGTACAGATGGCTGAGTTCGAGGTCAGCGAGGAAAGCCCTGTCGCGGGCGAGACGGTTGCGGAGGCGGACAGGTTCGACTCGTTGACCTTCGCCGCCGTACTGCGCAACGGCGATGTCGTCATACCGAGCGGCACCACGACGATAGAGGAGGGCGACCGGGTTGTCGTCATAGGGAGTCCGGAGAGCGTCCATTCGTTCGCCGTCGACGTTGCGCCGAGCGGAACCCCGGACGAGGACGCCGACATCGTCGTATTCGGCGGCGGCGAGATAGGCGAGGTCGTGGCGTCGCTTCTTCAGGAGCGCGGCTTCAAGCCCCGTCTCGTAGAAAGTGACGCCGACAGGGCACGCGAACTCGCCGAGGAACTCCTCGACACAGTCGTCATGGAGAGCGACGCC
>JBKHFQ010000026.1:0-10212 GCA_046540135.1 Halobacteriales archaeon | reverse complement strand
TCCTTGATCTTCTTCAGCCTGAATATCTCCTCGCGTTCCATCTCTTCGAGACGGAGTTCGATGAACTCTTGGGCGTCCTTGAGTTCAGGTATGAGCTTGAACTCAAGCGCGTTGACGCGTCTCTTCGTCTTCTCTATCTCGTCGAGCATCTTCTTCATCGCCGTCTCTATCTCCGCGGCAAGTATGATGGTATCGAGTAGCTCCTCGTAAGCCTCCGCCGCCTCGTCGATACGAGCGCTCGTGTCAAGAAGGCTGTAGCCGCGTTCACCGACGTCCTTCTTGACCTTGCTCCCCTCTATCTGGGGAACGACAACACCCATGATGTTCTTGGATTCGAGCGTGATACGCGGCGTCTCGGCGCGTGCGGAAGCGGCTCCACGTACGGCAACATCGCCGTCAAGCGCGCGCGCCTTGTCTATCTTCTTCTGCGCCTCGCGGTAGTCGTCGCCGAGGTTGTCGCGGACATCCTGAGACTCCTCAAGAATCTCCATGAACTCCATGATAAGACCGTCGCGCTTCTTCTCCAGCGTCTCGTGACCCTGCTCAGACAGCTCTATACGCTCCTTGATCTCCATCAGGTCCTTCCGCGTCGGCTTTACCTCGTCCTCTATCGCCATTGTTACGCGGTCGCCTCAGCTTCCTCTTTCTCTTCCTCGTCCTCGCCGACGTAGTACTTCTCGACAAAGTCTTCGTCGACGCGTTTGAGTTCGCTCTTGGGAAGCGTCGAGAGGAGGTCCCAGGCTATGTCCAGCGTGTCTTCGAGGCTACGGTTGGTCGTCCATCCTTGGTCGACAAACCCGTCCTCAAAGTCGTCGGCGAAGTCGAGGAACCTGTTGTCGCGCTCGCTCAGCGCCTCGCGTCCGACGATGTTAACGAGGTCGCGCAGGTCGTTACCCTCGGCGTACGCGGCATACATCTGGTTCGCGACATCGCCGTGGTCTTCGCGCGTGTAGCCCTCTCCGATACCGTCGTCCATGAGACGTGACAGAGACGGTAGGACGTTAACGGGCGGTTCGCGCCCCTCCGAGTCGAGGCGACGGTCGATGTATATCTGACCCTCTGTGATGTAACCCGTAAGGTCAGGTATAGGGTGCGTGTCGTCGTCGCCGGGCATCGTCAGAATCGGAATCTGCGTCACGGAGCCTTCGATGCCCTTGATGCGTCCTGCGCGTTCGTACAGTTCGGCGAGGTCGGTGTACATGTAGCCCGGATAACCGCGTCTGCCGGGAACCTCCTCACGCGCCGCGCCGATTTCGCGGAGCGCCTCGCAGTAGTTGGTCATGTCAGTGAGAATGACGAGGACGTGGTAGCCCTTGTCGAACGCGAGGTACTCCGCGGTCGTAAGTGCCATACGCGGCGTGACGATACGTTCAACGGCGGGGTCGTCGGCGAGGTTCTGGAAGACGACCGACCGTTCGAGCGCTCCGGTGCGTTCGAACTCCTCAAGGAACTCGTTCGCCTCCTCCTGTGTAATTCCCATCGCGCCGAAGATGACGGCGAACTCCTCGTCTTCCTCTTCCTCACCTGCGCCTATGTCGTCGCGTACGTCGGCTTGTCGCGCGACCTGTAGCGCGAGTTCGTTGTGCGGAAGTCCCGAACCGCTGAAGATGGGTAGCTTCTGACCGCGGACGAGTGTGTTCATGCCGTCTATGGCGCTCACACCCGTCTGTATGAACTCGTCGGGGTACTCGCGCGCGTGCGGATTTATCGCCGAGCCGATGATGTCGCGACGGTCTTCGGGGACTATTTCGGCTCCGCCGTCTATGGGTTCACCGCGCCCCGAAAGAACGCGTCCGAGAAGGTCCTCGGTTACGGGCATCTTCATCGTCTCGCCAAGGAAACGGACACTCGAATCGCGGTCGAGTTCGTCCGTGCCCTCAAAGACCTGCAGGCTCACGATTTCTTCGCCCGATTCGAGGACCTGCCCGCGTTTCGTCGACCCGTCGGGTAGCTTTATCTCGACAATCTCGTCGTAGCCGACGGGTTCGTCTACCTCTACGAAGACGAGCGGTCCGCTGATTTCGGTTATCGTTTTGTATTCCTTCATTGTTCACCTCACGCTAACTCGTTGAACTCCTCGTCCAGACCTTCGTCTATCTCCTCGGCGACCGGCTCCCAGTCCTCCTCCGTCGGTATGTCGAACAGACGCGGAGCGGAGTCGACGTCCTGTATCTCCTCGACGGGTACGCCCGAGTCAAGCGCGTCGAATGCGAGGTCGTTGAACTTGCGTATCAGACGCATGAGTTCGTACTGCTTGTCGAGGTCGCAGTACGTGTCGACGTCGTGGAAAGCGTCCTGCTGTAGGAAGACCTCGCGTATGTAACGCGCGACTTCGAGCGTTAGCTGTTGGTCCTCCGGAAGCGCGTCCTTACCGACGAGCTGAACGATTTCCTGTAGCTCCGTCTCCTCGTCGAGTACACCGACAGCCCACTGACGCGTCTCAGCCCAGTTGTCGTTGACCTCGTCGGCGAAGTAGTCGTCGAGCTGGCTCTTGTAGAGCGAGTACGAGTCGTTCCAGTTTATCGCAGGGAAGTGACGTCTCTCAGCAAGGTCGGCGTCGAGCGCCCAGAACGTCTTGACGATGCGCAGCGTGTTCTGGGTCACCGGCTCGGAGAAGTCGCCTCCGGGAGGCGAGACGGCACCGATGACGCTGATGGAGCCGTCGCGTCCTCCGAGCGTCTCGACGCGCCCGCCGCGCTCGTAGAACTCGGCGAGCGCCGCCGCGAGGTAAGCAGGGTAGCCTTCCTCGCCGGGCATCTCCTCAAGACGCGACGAAATCTCACGCATCGCCTCCGCCCATCGACTCGTCGAGTCTGCCATGAGGGCAACGTCGTACCCCATGTCGCGGTAGTACTCTGCGAGCGTGATTCCCGTATAGATACACGACTCGCGCGCCGCGACGGGCATGTTCGACGTGTTGGCGATAAGAGACGTGCGCGACATCAGGGGCTTGCCCGTCTTGGGGTCTTCAAGTTCGGGGAAGTCGTCGATAACCTCCGTCATCTCGTTGCCGCGCTCGCCGCATCCGACGTAGACGACGATGTCTGCGTCGGACCACTTCGCCAGTTGGTGCTGTGTGACGGTCTTTCCGCTACCGAACGGTCCGGGTATCGCGGCGGTGCCGCCTTTCGCAATCGGGAACAGCGTGTCGAGTATACGCTGTCCCGTCACGAGAGGCGTCCGTGGCGTCTGCTTGCGCTCTACGGGGCGCGCCTTGCGCACGGGCCACTCCTGAAGCATCGTAATCTCGGTACCGTCCTCCAGAACGACGACGGGGTCCTCGACGGTGTACTCACCCTCGTTGACCTCGGAAACAGTTCCCTCGTCTCCCGGAGGAACCATCACCTTGTGGTCGATGCTCTCCGTCTCGGGAACGGTGCCGACTATGTCGCCTTCCTCTATCTCGTCACCCTCCTCGACCTCCGGGGTGAACTCCCACTCCTTTTCGAGGTCGATACCGGGCGCGTCGACACCGCGGTCGAGGAAGTCGCCCATCTCCTCTTCAAGGATGTCAAGCGGACGCTGGACGCCGTCGTAGATGGAGTCGAGTATCCCGGGACCGAGTTCGACGCTCAGCGGTGCGCCCGTCGTCACGACGGGTTCGCCGGGCGATATACCGCTCGTCTCCTCGTAGACCTGTATCGTCGTTACGTCGCCTTCTATCTCTATAACCTCACCCATCAGACCTTCCTCACCGACACGCACGACGTCGTTCATCCGTGCGTCGAGACCCTTCGCCTCAACGACGGGACCGCTCACGTTCGTGATACGTCCTTCGTCTTCCGTTTGTGATGTTTCTGCCTTACTCATGTTCTTACTGCTCCATAAGGTCGATTCCTATTGCGCGTTTTATTTTGTCGCGTAGTGCTCCTTCTCCCTCGCCACCGAGCGTGACGACGACGGGTTCGACGCTCGTCTCTACGTTCTCACGCACCTCGTGCGACAGGTGGTCAAGGTCGTCCTGATGCATGATGACGATGCCGATGTCGTCAACCGACAGAATCTCCTCAACGGCTTCGTCGAGTTCGTCGTCCTTGTTCTCGTCACGTATCTCGCGGAACTCGTCGACGCCCGCAAGCCTGAACCCGGTCGTGAAGCTCGGCGCTCCGACGACGGCGATGCGTCGGCTCATATGACGACCTCCTCCTCTATCTCCTCGACGGTCAAGCCCGCCTCCTTACCGCGGGCGATACCGCGTATGTTCTGTACCTCACGCTCCTTCGAAAGTATGTACGAGATTACGGGCGCGACCGAGTTGGGGTAACGGTTGGTCATGCTACCCGCAAACTCCATCAGTAGCTTGTCTAGCGCCCTGTCGAACTCAACGAGGCTACCGGTGTCTTCGAGTTCGTCTATGGCTTCCTCAAGCTCGGTTCCGTACTCAGAGTCGCGGAGCGCCTCAACGAGTTCCTCACGGTTGTCGACGAGCCTCTCAAGTTCGGAGCGCGTGAACAGCTTTCCGCCCTCGATGAAGTACTCGCCAACGTCAACCTTCTCGCTCCCTGCGGCGCGTAGCGCGTTCCTGACGTTGAGCACGTCGATTTCGGAGCGTAGGAAGTCCCTGTAGACACCGCGCGGGGATTCGGGCGCCGGACGGCTCCCTTCGACGAGTCCTTCGTAGAACGTCCTGTCGACTGCGTTTTCTAGCGGTAGGAGAACTTCTTCATCCTCGTACTCGCGGAGCGCCTCGTCAAGCGCTTCGTCGAAGACCGTGCCTTCAAGTTCCTCGACAACCTCATCGACCGAATCGAGTTCGGCAAGGCTTTCGACGAACTCCTCGTTGAGTTCGCCCGCAGGTATTAGGTCGGCTCGTATCTCGTCAGGTGTAGCACCGGTGAAGACGCCGCGTAGGACGGTCTTGACGTTCCACGCATCGTAGCTACGCAGGTAGTCGACGACCGTCTCGCGTAACGTTCCCTCCGACCAACGGACTATGTCGGAGAAGTGCCTCGCCATGTTGTCGTACAGCGCGTACTCGATGAGGTCAACGCCCTCGTACCGTGCGCCGAGCCGGTTTATCTCCTCGGAGTACTCGGACTCCTCCATGAAACGCGCTATCTCGTTGGGCGACATACGGACGAGCTTTCTGTAGTCGTCATCGTCGAACAGCTTCGCCTTACGAGCGCGGACACGCGCCGCTACGTACTCGTAGTTCGACGGTCCACCCGACTCAGCACCCGTCCTCATCACTCGTCCCCCAGCAGGCGTGCCGAGACCTCACGTAGGCTGTCGTTCCAGACGCGTTCGAGCACCGAGTCGAAGCTGTTGTCGACGCGTACCTCGCCGTTGGCGGACTCCACGACGACGCCTCCGAGGACATCGGTCGTTCCGCCGTACTCAAAACCGTCGAAGTCGTTGACGAGGTCCTGTACCATCTCCTCGTCGTCCTCGGCGGCGTAGACCGCTCCTTCGTCGTCGCCGAGTTCGTCGATACCGGCTTCGAGGAGTGAACGCGTCAGGTCCTCGCGTCCGTCTTTGAGAGCCGCGAGTTCGTCGCGGGCGTCGGCGCGTAGTTCAGCGAGAAGGTCGCGCTCCTCTCGCGAAACCATCTTACGCGCTTCGAGCTTGGCGCTCGAAACCTCCTGTTCGCGGATGTCTTCGGCTTCCTTTTCGGCTTCCTCGCGTGCCTGTTCAACGATGCTCTCCGCCTCTTCACGCGCGTCGCTCAGAACCTCGTCGCTCTCTTCATCCGCCTCGGCGACTATCTCGTCTGCACGCGCGCGCGCTTCTTGTTTTATATCGTCTACTACCGTTTCGAGTCCCATTTTTTGAAGAAGGTTAACCAGGGGACTTTACACCAGGAATATGGTGACGATTGCGAAGATGACGAGTGTCTCGGGTAGCACCGTCATCAGCAGACCACGACCGAACATCCCGGGGTCCTCAGCCATCGCACCGACAGCCGCGGAGCCGATTCCGCGCTCCGCGTAACCTGCGGCGAGCGCCGATAGTCCGACGCCTATCGCGGCGGCAGCACCCGTCAGAGCTTCTCTTTCGGTCTGGGCGATGGTTTCCGCCGTCTCGCCCGTCACGTTCTGTAGCAGTACCACGGATTCGAGTAGTGCTTCTATCATTATTACTTACCTTCGTTCGTATAGTCTCTCTTTGTTCCGAACGGTTCGAATTTGTCCCCACCGCCTTGATAAAACTTCCCAAAGAATTCGACATACTCAAGGCGTATCATCTGAATCCCTGCCGCTGTGATTCCGAGCAGCAGGACGACGACATGACCCAGCAGGAAGATTAGCAGAGCGCCGAGAAGACCGAGTACGAGCGCGAGCGCGGAGCCTTCAAGACCCATCCAGATGAGTCCCGGGAAGACCACGCCTTCGCCACCGAGGTGCGTCGCGTACTCGGTGCCAGGGAGCATGAAGTGTGTCTCCCCGTGGCTCTCGTACGCGCCGAAGACGAGGAGGTTGACCACGAAAGCCATGCCGCCCTTTGCGAGCAGGACCGCCATTATACGCAGGTACGACAGGACATGTCCAAAGGCGTTCGTGGGTGTCTCGACCGCGCCTACGACGCCCTCGCCGGCGGCGACCATGACGAAGCCGACGACGGCGAGTCCGGCGCCTGCGAGTCCGACAGTCGCGGGGAAGCCCGCGAAGCCGAGGTCGAACATCGGGTTGGAGTACAGCACCGAACTCTCGCCGACAAGGAACGGAGGCTTGGTGCCCGCACCATGGGCGCTGAATATCCATATGAAGAAGCCGTTGAGGGTCAGTATCCACGACGCGTCTTCGAGAACGGCTTCTTTGATACCGTGACTCAGATCGTTGACGAAGCCGAAGACGTATCCTACGTTGAGATGTAGGATGCCGAAGGCGACGCTCACGACGAGCCACGTCAGCGCAGTATCCGTACTGTGTATTCCCTTGTCGAAGACGCCCATCGCGGGCGGTGCCGGGAGACCGAACTGGGCGAGCGTCGAACCTACGTGGAGTCCCATAAACTCGCCGTACAGGTAGCCGAAGACAAACGTGAACGCACCCGCCCAGACGCCGATGGCGCCGAGCGCGCGCAGACCGTCGGAGTCGACCCCTTTGTAGATGGCACCGCCCATTACGGCGTACAGTATACCGTAAGCCATGTCGCCTATCATGAAGCCGTAGGCGAGCGGGAAGGTGAGTAGGACGATGAACGTCGGGTCAAGTTCGTCGTACCTCGGACGGTTGACCGTGTTGACGAGGAACTCAAACGGCTTCGCCGCCGCGGCGTTGTCCTGGACGACTGGAGGGCTTTCGTCCTCCTCCTCGCTATCCTCTTCGGGATGTCCTTCGTCGTACTCGACGGTTTCAAGCTTCTGGACGTCGACGCTCTCGCCGATTGCGTCGGCGAGGCGCGACTCCATCTCGTCGTAGCTATCCTCGGGTATCCATCCCTCGGCGTAGAACGAGTTCGCCGTCGTGGCGAACATCAGAGGCGCTTCGCTCTTCTCCGCCTCTATCGAAAGCTCCTCCTCGGCTGTGACGAGGAAGCTGGCGTGTTCGTCGGCGAGCTCTTCGAGGCGCGCGTCGAGTTCTTCGAGTTCGTCTTCGAGCGACTCGATGCGGTCCTCGACCTCGGCAAGGAGTTCGTCGGGGTCGCCGATCAGGTCGGGGACTTCGAGAGCCGAGAACTCGACGCCCACGAGCGCGTCGTCGATGTCTACGTCGCGCGCCGCGACGGCAACGACACCGTCGCCTCCGAAGACCTCGTACTCGTCGCCCTCGGCGTCTTCAAGCGCCGCGCGTACGGCGTCAGCGTCGCCCTGCCCGACCCGAACGTCTATCTCGTCGTATCCGTCGAGAAGTTCAAGGTCGATTCCGAGGTCGGCGAACGGTTCGAGCGCTCTGCGTTCCTCGCGCGCCTCGCGGAGTTCCTCGCGGACCTCGTCGTGCTCGTCCTCGACCTCGTTGACGGTGGAGCGTACCTCGTCAAGCCTGTTGTAGAGTTCGTCGCGCGTCTCGAAACCCGCACCCTCGGCGTCTTCGTAGTCGTCCTCGTCGACATCAAGGGTGTTCATCACGGCGCGGACCTGAACGAGCTTTCCGCTTACCTCCTCGCCGCCTTCGAGCGGGCTACCGTTCTCGAACCCTTCCCAGCTACCGTCGTAGTCGTTGACGTGTACGAGACCGAGGCTGTGGAGTTCCTCGACCGCATCCTCCAAGACAGCCTTGGAGCCTGCGACCGAGACCCTGCTCATCCGCTTAGGTCTGAGCATCTACCTCCTCCCTGAAACGCTCGACGACGTACGCAAGGGCGTCGTCGTGGTTTTCGTCAGCGCGCTCTCGGAGTGCCTCCACCTCTTCCTCGCCGTCGGAGAGTATCTCGTCGGTCCGCTCGTCCACCTCCTCACGTGCCTCCTCGACTATCTTCTCGCGCACCTCGTTCGCCTCCTCCTCCGCCTCGGCGAGTATCTCGTCGGCTTCTTGACGGGCTTCGGCGATTACCTCGTCAGCCTCCTCCTGAGCCTCGGCGAGTATCTCGTCAGCCTCCTCTTCTGCGTCTTTGATGTTCCTCAGCACTCTATCTCGTTGAGCCGACATAGTTACTATCCGAAACTGGTTGAACGCGGTATATGGAAGTTTCCATTTGAACCACAAGCCACAAACGCGTCGCTCGCGAACCGGAGGTCGATGGATAGAGACGAGGGAACCGACGACGGTCTTCCGGAGGGGTTCGAGAGACGGTTCTGGAAGCTCGTGTTCTTGCTCAACGTCGGACCTATCGCGCTCGCCGTCGCGTTCTACCTCTTCGTCTTCCGCGGAACCTCCGACGCTTTCTGGGCTTCCCTCACAGCCGGGGCGGTCGCGCTCGGGTTCGCGGCGCGGGAGTACGCGGTCGCACGGTCGACGCTCGTGGAAGACAACGACGGATAGGTGGGCGTTCGTTCTCGTTTCGCGCCAAGGTTTATTACCTATGCGTCCGCGTATGGTAACCGGACCATGAGCGACGACGAACTCGACAACCTGACAGACAAGATAGGCGGCGGAGGAGAAGAGGGGATGGGGAACCGTCTCGAAGATACCGAAGTGGGCGACGTAGGCAACGGTGACGACAAAGAGCCGGACGAACTCGTCGAAGACCTCAAGGACGACGACCCTGAGACGGGCGCGGAGGCGGCTGACGAACTCGAAAGGCTCGCCGAAGAGGAGCCGGAGGAGTTGGAGGAGTACGAGGACGACCTTATCGAGGCGCTCGAAATAGACGACAACTGGGCGAAGCGCGCCGCGGCGTCTGCTCTCGCGGAGGTAGGCTCGGAGGATGCGCTCGAAGAACTTGAGGACGTCGAGATGCCCGAGGCGGACGACGCCGCGGAGAAGATACGCGAGAGGCATGACATAGAAACGGAAGACGAGACAGACGAAGAAGAGGCGGCGGTGTCGACAGCCGACGGCGGAATGGAGTCGACGGGCGACGAGGACGCCGGCCGTGCGCTCGACGCCGCGAAGAACGGCGACGCCGATGTCGACTTCTCCGAGATAGTCCTCCTACAGATGCTCGAAAGCGACAAGGACGAGCCGAGCAAGTACGCCGAACAGTCGTTACGGCACGCGATACGCGAGTACCCCGACACAGCACTGGAACTCACCGAGGACTTCGCCGACAGGCTCGTCGACGACGCCGACGACCTGCGCCGGTACGCCTCGCTCGTCATGCACGAGGTCTCGGAGGAGTACGTCGACGAGGCGCGCGACCATGTCTCCCAACTCGTTGATTCACTCGGAGACGATGACGAGGATGTTAGCCAGCGCGGCGAAGAGGCGCTCACAAACGTCGCCGAGGAGTACCCCGATGATGTCGTCGGAACGGTTGCTCAGAAGTCGCAGGACGAATGACCGCGTAAGTACCGCGGTTTAGTGCTGGTGTTCGTACAGCTTTTCGGCGGACTCGTCGAACATATCCTGTTCGCGCTCCGATAGCTCCCATTCAACGACCTCTGCGCCGTCGCGTCCTATCTTCGCAGGCACGCCTATGGAAACGTCGTCGTGTCCGTACTCTCCGTCGAGAACGATGCTCGACGGTATGACCTCACCCGTGTCGCGCGCAATCGCCTCGACGACGTGCGCCACACCGCGCCCGGGTCCGAACTCCGTAGCGCCCTTCTTCTCTATGACGTTCATCGCGCTCTGCGTCAGCGCCTCCGTAATCTCGTCGCGCTCGTCGGCGTCGAACGACGGTTCGCGTCCGTCGACACGGACCTTCGAGAAGACGGGGACCTGCGCGTCG
>JBKHFQ010000025.1:0-10335 GCA_046540135.1 Halobacteriales archaeon | reverse complement strand
CTAGTTCTCCGAGAGGCTGTTCTGGACGCTCTTACGAACGACAGAACCGAGCTGACACACGACGACCTTCTGCGTGCCGTCGAGAACTTCGAGAAACGGAAGAACCTCAAGGAACTCGATATGATGGACGGGTCGTCGCCTATCAACGGGGAGGAGGGTCACGACCACGGACACGACCATGGACCTACGGAGGCGCACGGGAACTGATGCGTATTACCCTCCTCGGCACCGGTGATTCGGCGGGCGTTCCGCATATCGGATGCGACTGCGAGACGTGCCGCCGGTACCACGAGGAGGGGCGACACAGGACGAGGTTCTCGGTTCTCGTTGAGAACGACGGCGAAACAGTTCTCATCGATGCCTCGCCTGACCTCCGTTTCCAGTTCCTGCGCGAGGGTATCGGCGAAATCGACGCCGTCGTCATCACGCACGCCCACTACGACCACTACGCGGGTCTCGGAAACCTCTACCGCGTTGTCTGGGACGCCCTGCCGATCTACGGCGCTCCCAACGTCCTAGACGCCGTCCTTGACGAGTACGCGTATCTGCCGTTTCCGCGTCGTCAGAACGTCGAACCTTTCGAGCCTTTCGAGGTCGCCGGTCTGGAGTTCACTCTCGTACCCGTCCACCACCCGCCTATGGAGACCTATGGCGTCGTTATACGAGACCCCAAGACGGGCGCGAAGGTCGTCCTCAGCGGCGACACGTCACGCTTCTTCGACGACGGGTCGTTCGATGCGATGCGCGACCCCGACCTACTCGTCGCAGACGCTTTCGTACCTGCCGACACCACCCACAACCGTTTCGTAGTCGACCGTATCTCGGACGACGGCTTGGAGTTCGCCGACAAACACATGACCTACGAGGGCGCTCTAGACCTCGCCGAAGCACTCGACGCCGACGAGGTCGCGCTCGTCCACGCGTCGCATTACTTCGACGACGACTACGACGAACTCGCCGACGATGGAGACACGTACGTCTTCGGCGACGAAACGTAAGGGATTAACCCGAAGGATGACAACGTGGTCCAGATGTCCACAGAAGCACCGACCGCCGCCGAGAAACGCGAGGCACACCTCCGCGGAGTCAAGGTCACGACGTTTTCGTGCGTCCTCGGCGTCGTCGCGGCGGTCGTTTCGTGGACCCTCACCAGCGGCGTTGTCGCAACCCTTCCCGACCGCGTTGGCGTCGCTGTCCTCGTCTTCGCGGTTATTGCACAGAAGCCCTTCCTGCCGCGTCTGGGAAAACACGAGATGTCGAAGAAGGACTGGCTCTACGTCGCTTTCATGACTTTCGACCTCTGGTTCATCACGTGGACGATACTTCTCACGGCGGGTAACACGGTCTAGAAAGCGACGGCAAACGCAGAGACGCCGACAGAGACGGCTACGAACGCCGTATCGCCCCTCTTCCATTCCAGACTCCGTAACGACGTCCTCTCGGACGAATAGCCCCGCGCCTCGACCGCAAGCGCGAGCGTGTCGGCGCGTCGGAACGTCCGTATTAGAAGCGTGAACGCCGTCGAACGGACGCGCGAGTACCACGACCTGCGCTCACCCAGCCGCGCCTTACGCGCTTCGCGGACGCGCCGCGACTCCTCGAAGACGAGAGGGAAGAACCGCGCCGCCGTCGAGAACATCGTGCCCCAGTCTGACTCCTTGACGAGCGGGACGGGCGCGAGGAAAGACTCGACGGCTAGACGGATGTCGCCGGGACGTGTCGTCGCCGAGACGACGTATGCAAGAGCTATTATGACGACGAACCGCGCCGATGCGACGACACCCGCCGCTGTCCCCGCGACGACGCCCGCGGGGTCCGACAGGGCACGCGCCGCGGTCCCGACGACGAGGATTAGAAGGACGAGACGGACGTCACGGAGTAGTTCGCGTCCGCCGACACCCGCCGAGCGCGCGACTATGTACGTTAGGACGCCCACCACAGCGGTTGCTACGGCTGACGCCCACGTCAACGCCAACGAAACGACGACGAGGGCGACTAGCTTCGCGCGCGCGTCAACCCCGTGCAAACATGTGTCGTCGTCGCGGTACGCGAAACCCGCGCGTCTCATCTGTAGCTACACGGCGTCCGTACGCCGTAGTCTTCAAGTCCGCGCGAGAACAGTTCGTCGGGCGTTCCATCCTCGACGACGTTTCCTTCTTCGAGAACGACCGCGCGGGTTGCGTGTTCGACGAAAGGTTCGGCTTCGTGTGTCGCTACGACGACCGTCTTCCCGTCTTCGTTCGCCTCCTTAACGCGTTCTACGACCCTGCGCTCGCCTTCGTAGTCGAGGTCCGCGAGCGGTTCGTCAAGCGCGAGAACGTCGGGACGCATCGCAAGAATACCCGCGAGCGCTACACGTCGGAGTTCGCCGCCCGAAAGTTCGTACGGCGACCTGTCGAGAAGAGGGGTCGCGCCGACCGCCTCGACAGCTTCCTCGACGCGTTCACGTATCTCGTCCCTGTCGAGACCGAGGTTTTCGGGTCCGAAGGCGATGTCGTCCTTGACGGTCTCTGCGACTATCTGCGAACCCGCTTCCTGAAACACCATGCCGACCCGCCGACGCGCCCTTTCGGCATCCTTGTCTGTCGGTACGTCGTCGACGTACACGCGTCCCTCGTCGGGAACGAGCAACGCGTTCGTGTGGCGCAGGAGTGTCGTCTTTCCGCTACCGTTGCGTCCTAGGAGAAGAACGAACTCGCCCGCGTCGACGGTCAGGTCCAACCCGTCGAGGGCGCGCTCATCGTCGTGTTCGTGGACGACCCCCTCGAAACGTATCATACTGCCGCGGCTTCCGTTGACGCCGTCCCGACGCGCAACGTGTACGCCGCAAGGACGACCAGACCGACGCCCATGAGCGCCGGGAGGTAGACGCCGTATCCGACCGAGTGCGCGACATCGAGGCTCCAACCCGTGACATCGAGGTATGCGGCTACCGTCACGCCCGCGCCAGCGACACCGACGACACCGTATCCCACCGCTGCGTAACTTTCGTCTAAACCTCTCGTCGCGGCGACTGCGAGCGCTACCGCGGCGACGCCTAGAACCGCCGTTGCCGCCCCGTAGACGACCAGCGAAGGTGCGGAAGCCGTCGCTGTCACCGTTTCGCTTGCCACCTCGCCGGATAGGGTAGTCTCGCCGCCGGCGAAGTATCCCGGAACTCCTGCGGTCGCCGACCCTTGTTCACCGCCCGCGGAGACGGTCTCCGAGAGATGCGCCCATGGGATGAGGGAACTCATCACGAGACCCGCACCGAGCGCGACCCCGTACACGGCGCGTTCCTCAACTCCGCGGACGCGCGGACCCTCCGACGCCGACGCGACACCCGCACGCGAGAGGCTCTCCGAGACCCCGACCGCCAGGGCGAGCTCCGGCAGACCCGTGACGAGGAAGGGCGCTACACCTGCGGCGAACGCCGCCTCGACGCTCATGCCGTAGAACTCCATGAGACGTGCCGCGCCGACGGCGAGTATGAACCATGACGCAAGGAGGCTACCGACCGCTTTGAGCGACAGCCGAACTATACCTTTGCGTCCATCACCTCGTTCAGCGACAAAGCCTGCGAGCGCGGCACCGAACGGGAAGGCGAGGAGATAGCCGCCCGTAGGTCCAAGCAGATGACCCGCCCCCGCCGCGCCACCTGAGAAGACGGGGAGACCCGCGGAGCCAAGGAGAAGGTAGAGCGTGATAGAGACGAACCCCCATTTCGCGCCGAGGACGAAGCCCGCGAGAACGACGAAGAACGTCTGTAACGTTATCGGTACAGGACCTAGAGGTATCGATAGTAGCGCACCCGCGCCCGTCAGAGCCGCGAGGACCGCGGAGTACGACATCTTACGTATCTTTTCTGACCCTTCCATACCGTCACGTTTCCGTCAACCGGAAAAACCGTTGTGGTTTACAGGGGTTGCCGGTTCCGCTCCGTTTATTACCTTCGGGAGCATATATGCGGTATAGAATGATACTCGTGCTCGAAAACGAGGTCGACCTTGACGAGCGCTACCTCGTCAACGAGATTACGCGGTACATCCCTGAGCACGAGGTCTACGACTACGCACGCGAGGGCGGACAGCCCGACCTCGCAGGCGTTGACGGCGTCATAGTCGGCGGAAGCACCGCCGGCGTCTACGAGGCGGAGGACCACGAATGGATGCGTGAACAGAAACGTCTCGTGCGCGAACTCGTCGACCGCCGTGTCCCGACACTCGGTGTCTGTTTCGGACACCAGATGGTCAACGCCGCCCTCGGCGGGACGGTTGAGAACACCGGAAAGCGCCGCGCACACCTCGTACGCGCCGACTTAGGCAACGACCCGCTTTTCGAGGGCGTCACGGATGTTGTCCCTGTTCTCCACTCCGATCGTGTGACCGAGACAGGCGACGGTATGCGCGTCATCGGCACGGCGGACTACTACGACGCCTTCGCCACGAGGCACGAGGACGCGCCCGTCTGGACCGTACAGTACCATCCTGAGTTCACGCCGCGGGTCAAACATCTCGGGAACGGCTGGACCGACAACCATCTTTCCTTTGATGACTCGACCGCTACCCGTACGCTCCGAAACTTCGCGCGTTTCGCCCGCGAGACGACCGAATCGTCGTACCGTGCCGCCCTGAGCCGAACCGACTAAGTCGGCGCGCGACTAGGGGCGAACGTGGAAGCGAGCTACGACGACGGGCGCGTCCACGTAACCGGCGACGCCCGACAGCAACTCTACGACGCCAGCGGCTACGGACGACCCCTTGACGGCGACTCAGTATCGCTTTCGCCCGTAGAAACGGCGTACCTGCTTTCCGAAGGAAAAATCGCTGATGTTGACGGGGACGGCTACGCTGACTTCGTACGACGCGCCGTCGAGGAAGCCGCCGTCCTGCGCGTCTACGCCGATCTACGCGACCGTGGCTACTACCTCGACCACGACGACGACCTCCGTCTGTACGAACGCGGTGACCATCCTGCGAACGCCTCGCCGTTGACGCGCGTTCTCGCTATCGACGAGGACGCACGTATCGAGGTATCGTCGCTCCCCTCGCTCGTCGCTGTGGCGGACGACGACGGCGATATAACTTACTTCGCCGTCGAACGCCTCGGTCCGTCGGGAGACTTCCCCGAACCTTCAGGCAACGTCCGCGTCGAAAGACGTGGGGGCGACGAGGTCGTCCGCAACCCTGCCGCGCTTGAACAGCCGCGGTACGGAGCGCCTGTTGAGGGCGGACGCGTTCTCTCGGACGTCGAGACAGCTTACCTCCGTGAACGCGGCTTTCTCAAAGCCGACCAAGACTACGATGTCGACGACCTACGTCTCGCCGTATACGCCGACCTCCGCGACAGAGGGACGTGTCCGCGCACCGGCTTCAAGTTCGGCTCCGACTTCCGCGTCTATGAGACGACCGACGACGACCACGCGGGACTGCTTGTTTCCGCCCATGACCGGGATGTCTCACTCTCCATCGTCGAGCTTTCGCGTGTCGTCCGTCTCGCCCACGGCGTCCGTAAACGCGCTGTCTTCGCGCTCGTCGATGACGGCGCGGATGTTGAGTACGTCGCCGTCGAACGCGAACGTCCGTAACCGAGAACGGAACCGTGAACCTCTTGTCGCTCGGCGCGTAGCACGAACGTGGGAGACCTGTTCACGTCCGACGTTTCACTCGCCGTCGGAACGGGGTTCGACAAGGTCACGGATACCGACACGTCGTTCGAGAATGCACTCGAAGCCGCCAAGGACGGCGACCGTCTGAGCGTTGAGGAGGCAACCGAGCTTCTGACCACAGGGAGCGACGTAGACGGTATCAACGACGAGCGCAAACGCGCTGTCCTCGACGCGGCGGACGCGCGTAGACGCGAGGTCGTCGGCGACGAGGTGACGTTCGTTGCCAACATCAACAACAACGTCACGACCGCCTGCGACGTCGGATGTCTGTTCTGCAACTTTAAGGATGCACCGCGTGAGTTCAAGCACGAGGGCGGCGCTGGCTTCACCAAGACGGTCGAAGAGTCGCGCGCCACCGCCGTCGAGGCGCGTGACCGCGGCGTCTACGAGGTCTGTTCCGTCAGCGGTCTGCATCCCGCGCTCGTTCTTGACGAGGAACACCGCGAGGCGGTCGAAGGAACCGACGGGTATACGCCGCCCGACGAGTTCGTCAAGGACCCCGGAACGTACGCGGCGCAGATACGCGCCATGGACGACGCCGACCTGCACGTACACGCCGTCACGCCGGAGGAGGCGGCGCACGCGCGGCGTGGCACGGAATGGACGTACCGCGAGGTCTACGAACGTCTCGCCGACTCGGGACTCGACACCGTGCCCGGAACCGCCGCGGAGATACTCGTCGACGAGGTCCGCGACGTAATCTGCCCCAACAAGATAGACACAGAGGAATGGATAGACGCGATGCGCGGCGCGGCGAACGCGGGTCTGTGCACCACCGCGACGATGATGTACGGGCACGTCGAGAACGCCCGTCACCGCGCGCTCCATCTGAAACGCGTCCGCGACCTACAGGACGAAACGGACGCTATCACCGAGTTTGTCCCTCTTTCATTCGTACACGAGAACACGCCGCTCGGCGAACGTGGTGTGACGGGGGCAACGCAGGCGGAGGACGAACTCGTCGTCGCCGTCTCGCGCCTCTTCCTCGACAACATCGACAACATACAGTCGTCGTGGGTCAAGTACGGCGACGAACTCGGCGCGCGGATGCTCAAATGCGGCGCGAACGACTTCATGGGGACGCTCCTGTCGGAGGAGATTACAAAGCGCGCCGGCGGCGACCACGGCGAGTTTCGCTCGTTCGAATGGTACGTTGAGACATTGCGTGAGATGGACCGCGTCCCCGTCGAACGTTCGACTGACTACGAGGAGCGGCGTGTCGTCGAAGGACCCCCGTACGGACCGAAGCTCGGACCGGACGCCGACGGTACGCCTCTTCTCGACGGAACGTGAGTTATATGTGCGTAGCACCCAACCCGCCCACATGGGAAGCGTAAAGACGCTCAGCGTCGACGAACCCCCGTCGTCTTCTCTCGGACGCGGAACGTTCGTCTTCTCCGACGACTACTCGGTCTTTGACTGGGGAAAGATGCCCGACGAGATAGACGGAAAGGGAGCGTCGCTCTGTACCATGGGGGCGCACACGTTCGAACTGCTTGAAGACGCAGGCGTGCCGACGCACTACCGAGGCGTCGTCCGCGACGGTGAAGCCGTGCCGCTCGACGAGGCGGAAGCGCCAACGAACGCGATGGCTATCGAACTCACGCGCGTCCCTGACCTACCCTTCGACGACACGACCGGTGAGTACGACTACAACGCCTTTCACAACCAAGGCGGCGACAGCTACCTCGTCCCCCTTGAAGTCGTCTTCCGTAACGCCGTCCCGCCGGGTTCGTCGATACGTTCGCGGTACGAACCCGACGAACTGGGCGTCGACGCCGACGAATGGGCGGACGAAACCGTCGCGCTTGACGAACCTCTCGTCGAGTTCTCGACCAAGTTCGAGGAGAAGGACCGCTACCTCGACGAGGACGAGGCGCGCCGCGTCTCAGGTCTCGATGACGAGGCGTTTGAGACGCTCCGCGAAACGGCGCACGCCGTCAACGACGTAATCACCGAGCACGCCAACGCCGTCGGTCTTTCACACCAAGACGGCAAAATCGAGTGCCTGTACCACGACGGCGAGATAAAGGTCGCCGATGTCGCGGGAACCTTCGATGAGAACCGTTTTCTCCGCGACGGCGTTCAGATAAGCAAGGAGTTTCTCCGACAGTTCTACAAGACGTACGACCCTGAATGGGTAGAGGCGGTCGGCGACGCTAAGGACGAGGCGGACGCACGCGATGTCGCCGACTGGCGCGAACTGTGCGACGTACAGCCGAAGCCGCTTCCGGGCGACGTGTCGAAGACGGCGAGCGACCTGTACCGTGCAGGCGCGAACGTCTACACCGACCGTGAACTGTTCGACGCACCGTCGCTTGACGACGTGGTCGACCGCATACGCCGAAGGATGGATTAGATGTCTAGCGCGTACACCCCATCCCGGTTGCCGACGTAGACACGCCCGTCCGACGCGACGTGGCTAAGGACGTTCTTTTTTGGAACCCTTGCCGAATCCACGGCTTCGCCGTTCTCGATACGGTGCGCCTTCTCTTCCGTGACTGCGTAGACGTACCCGTCGCCGACCGTCAAACCGTCAACCTCCGAACCGTCGAGTTCCACCGTCCACAGTTCGTCGCCGTCATGACCGAACGCGCTCAGGTCGCTTGCTCCCACGTATACTCCCTCGTTGCCGAACCCCGTCGCGTATCCTTTTTCTTCACCGATTTCCGTCCTCCATCTTTCCTCTCCACCGTCCGCACCGACCGCCCGGAGCTCTTCTCCGTGGTGGAAGTAGACGTTTCCGCCCGCGACCCCGCGCACCCACGAGTTCGTGCCTTCCACCTCGTGTCTCCATATCTCTTCGCCGTCGGCACACGCCACGACACGCCCTACCCCGGAAAAGTAGACAGTGCCGTCGTTGACGTGGACGGTCGAGGCGTGCCCGTCACGGAACCGCCATACTTCGTCGCCTTTGGTCGCATCGACGCCGAAAACCACACCGCTCGCCACCGCGTATACGACGCCGTCCTCGATGTCTTCGACGGAAGCGTCGGTCGACGACCCCTCTGTCTCAGGCGTGAACCTCCAGAGTTCTTCGCCGTCCTCTACGAATGCGTGGAGCGCGCCCGTGTCGGCACCCACGTACACGACGCCGTCGTCGACCACCGGCGGGTCGTAGACGCTTCCGACATCCCGCGTCCAGCGCTCGGTTCCGTCGAATCCGACGGCGTACAGGTCTCCGCTTCCGCTACCGACGGCGTCGTCAGCCCATCCGAAGTAGACGCCTTCGTCACCGACTACCGGACGCGTGTGCGACGACATACCGTGGCTCTCCCCGTGCGTCCACCGCTCCGTCCCGTCGGATGCGTCGAGCGCGAAGACCGAACCGTCGCCGTCTTGCCAAGACTCGCGTCCGTAGACGGTCCCTTCGTAGACGACATCGGCGTGTCCGCCGACCCCGTGCGACCAGACGGAGTCTCCGCCGTTTCCGCCAACACATCCCGATGCGCCTACCGCCGCTGACGCCCCGACCAGCTTCAGGAAACATCTACGTCTCATACATGTGTACTTGCGGGTTGTTTTCATAATCCTTCTGTAGGCTAAAATATCCGTTTCAGCCTTCGTACCGCAAAGGTAAGAGGTATTAGCGCTCAAACACGAATCCGAGGTATGACCTACGAAGCCGTCGTCCGTGTGACGCTCAAGGAAGGCGTCCTCGACCCCGAAGCGAAGACGATACAGCGCTCCCTTAACCGTCTCGGCTTCGACGTGGACAGCCTGCGGACCGCCGACGAGTACGTCGTTGAGTTTGACGCGGCGAGCGAGGGCGAGGCACGCGAGGAGGCTGAGGAGATGTGCGAGCGCCTCCTCGCCAACCCGACGATACACGACTACTCGGTGGAGGTAAACGAGACGTGACCGTAGCCGTCGTCTCCTTCGGCGGTTCGAACTGCGACCGCGACGTGGCGAAGGCACTCCGGCGTATCGACGTACCCGCGGATGTTGTCTGGTACAAGGACGAGGAAGACGTTGCGGACGCCGACGGCGTCGTCCTGCCGGGCGGCTTCTCGTACGGCGACTACCTCCGCGCCGGAGCGATGGCGGCGCGCACACCCGTCATGGACCGTGTCCGCGAACGCGTTGACGAAGGCGCGCCCGTTCTCGGTATCTGTAACGGCGCGCAGATTCTGTGCGAGAGCAACGTCGTTCAGGGCGCGTACGCACAGAACCTCTCCGCCAAGTTCCAGTGCGAACCCGTCCACCTCCGCGTCGAAACCACCGACACGCCGTTCACACGCCGTTTCGACGAGGGCGACGTGGTTGAGATACCGATTGCGCACGCCGAAGGGCGGTACGTACCCGACGACCTTGACGCCCTCATCGACGACGACCGCGTCCTGTTCCGTTACGTCGACGAGGACGGGAACGCGACGGATGCGGCGAACCCTAACGGAAGCGTCGACAACATCGCGGGCGTCCTCGGCGAGTCGCGTAACGTCGCCGCGATGATGCCTCACCCTGAGCGCGCCTCGTACCCACTCCTCGGAAGCGACGACGGTCTCGACGTTCTCGCGGGCTTCGACGCCTGAATGTTAGCCAACTTTATCTTACACCGAACCGATTACTGAACGATGAAGGGAAGAAGGCTCGTGCTCGTCGCCGCGGTTCTGGCGATAACCGCGTCAGTCTTCTACGTCACCCTCAGTTTCTTCTCTACGGCGCAGGTGGTGACCTACTCCGACGGC
>JBKHFQ010000024.1:0-10408 GCA_046540135.1 Halobacteriales archaeon | reverse complement strand
TCAAGCACGACCAGCGGTGACCGTCCAACGACCTCGAAACGACCGCGCCAGTCGGCACGTCGTACGCCATCGAGTATCGCGTTCTGCGAGACGCCGACTTCCTCCGCTACACCGACTGCAACACCGACGTTACGCGCCTGATGCTCGCCGAGGAGCGGCGTCCGGAGTTCGTACTTGTCCTCTGCTTCGACGACGAGACGCTGTTCGAACCCGTCGCGTCCGAGGCTTTCGACGCGGATGCCGTCACCGACTACGCGTAACGACGCGCCGCGCTCCACCGCCGTCGAACGCACGACGTCGAGCGCCTCGCCCGTCGCTCCCGTGACGCAGACGCCGTCTTCCGGGACGACGCCCGCAATCTCTCCTGCGACATCTGCGACCGTTTCGCCAAGGACACCGGTGTGTTCGAGAGCGACTGAGGTCACGGCGGCTACGTCGCTTTCGGCGAGACGCGTCGTGTCGAGCCTTCCGCCGAGACCGACCTCAAGGACGGCGTCGTCAACGCCGCGCCGCACGAACTCGTCGAGCGCCATGACGGTCGTCGTCTCGAAGAAGGTGGGTGCGTCGCCTTCGGCAATCATACGTTCGACCGTGGGACGGACGCGCTCGACGAAGTCACGTATACGGACGCGCCGGGTCTCCTCTCCGTCGACACGGACGCGTTCGCCGAGACGGTACATGTGCGGCGACGTGTACAGACCTGTCGAGCGCCCGTCGTGGCGCAGACACGACTCGATTGTGCGTGCGACGCTCCCCTTGCCGTTGCTCCCCCCGACCGTCACCGTATCAAGGTCACCGTGCGGGTTTCCGAGCGAGTCGAGGAGGCGCCTTGTCCTTCCGAAGCCTTCCTTGACGCCGAAACGGCGCAGGTCGTCGAGGTACTCTACCGCCTCGCGTGGTTCCATCGTCCGTCTTAGGCGTGTACGTCTGTTAAGCGTGACGACGCGTTAGTGTTTGAAACAACGTGCCCCCGTGAACGCCATCGCTATGCCGTGTTCGTCGCACGCTTCGATAACCTCGTCGTCGCGTTTCGAACCGCCCGGCTGAATGATTGCGCGTACGCCGTTCTCCGCGGCGAGGTCGATGTTGTCGCGGAAAGGGAAGAAGGCGTCCGAGGCGAGCACCGAACCCTCAACCTCCTTCTCCGCCTTGTCGCACGCGAGACGTACGGCGTCGACGCGCGACATCTGCCCCGCTCCCACGCCGACGGTCTCGTTTTCACGTGCGAGCACTATTGCGTTCGACTTGACGTGCTTAACGACGGTGTATCCGAAGAGCATGCCGCGCACCTCCTCGTCGGTCGGTTCGCGTTCGGTGACCACTTTGAGGTCGTCGCTTCCGATACGCAGGTCGTCGCGTTCCTGTACGAGCAAGCCGCCTTCGAGGCTCTTAGTCGTCCATCCGTCGCGTTCGCCGTCGAGTCCGCCGGTTCGGAGAACTCGCAGGCTATCCTTCTCGTGTAACGCGTCAAGCGCCTCGTCGGTGAACGAAGGCGCGACGACGACCTCCTTAAACGAGTCGGTGATTGAGCGCGCCGTCTCCTCGTCACACCGACGGTTGAGAGCGACGATACCGCCGAACGCGCTCATCTCGTCCGTCGCAAGGGCGCGGTCGTAAGCCTCGGAGATTTCATCAGCCGTAGCAACGCCGCACGGGTTCGTATGCTTCACCACGACAGCCGCGGGTTCGTCGAACTCGCGCACGGCGGCGAGCGCCGCGTCGGCATCGTTGTAGTTGTTGAACGACATGCCCTTGCCGCCTGCGCCGACCTCCTCGGCGTCGACTACCGAAGCGCCCCCGAATCCGCCATCGCGGTAGACCGCCGCGTCTTGGTGCGGGTTCTCGCCGTAGCGCAACGATGCCGCCTTGCCGAAAGACTCGACGCGACCTTCGCCAAAAACGTCCTCGTCGTAGACGACGCGCCCGTCCTTGACCCGCGCGTCGGGATAGAGACGGACGGCGCGCGCGTACGCCGCCTTCTCGGCGTGCCGGACGCGTTCGCGTAACGAATCAGCGTCGTCGTCGGGTCGGACACGGACGGGTTCCTGCGTCAACACGGGACCTTCGCCTATCTCGTCCGTCACGAAGTGGACGGTCGCGCCCGTGATTTCGACCCCTGCTTCGAGTGCGGCGCTCCACGGGTCGGTCGTGTTGAACGACGGAAGGAGCGAGGGGTGTGAAGAGACCACGCTTCCCGCGAACTCGTCGACGAAGTCGTCTGAGAGTATAGGCATGTAGCCGTCGAGAGCGACGAGGTCGGCGTCCGCATCGCGTACTGCGTCGGCGATACGTTCCTCGTGTTCGAGCTTGTCGCCCTCACGCTCTATACGTCTCGCGTCTATATCCGCCCGTTCCGCGGCGTCGAGAACCGGCGCGCCACGGTCGCTCAAGATGACGGCGATGTCGGCGTCCACGACACCGCGCTCCGCTTTGTCGTGTAACGACAGAAGCAGGTCTCCTTCGCCGGACGAAAGACCGGCTATTCTGAGGGTCATGGTACAGGGTGCGCCGCTACGGACTAAACGTCTTCGTCTTCGCGCAACGCCTCCGGAAGAGCCTCGACTAGGTCGGTGGCTGTCATGCCGTAGCCGTTCTCCTCTACGACGGCGTCGCCCGCGCGCCCGTTGGCGAAAGCCCCGATACACGCCGCATCGAACGCGCCGAGACGAGCGGCGAGAGAGCCACAGACGCCGGCGAGTACGTCGCCGGTTCCGCCGACCGTCATGCCGGGGTTTCCGGTACGCGAGACGCGTGTCCTTTCGCCGTCGGAGACGACATCGTAACGTCCCTTTACGAGCGCGACGATGCCGTGCTCTTCGGCGAACCCTTGGACGACTCCGCGGCGCTCGCGCCATCCGTCGGGGACACCGTCGACGTGTCGCGCGAGCTCGCCGGCGTGCGGCGTGGCGATAACGTCGGCGTCGTCTCTCGCGGCGTCTATCTCGCGCAGGGCGTCGGCGTCGACAACGGCGCGGTCAAGACGCGGCAGGAGTTCGCGGACGGCGTCGAGTGTCTCGTCCGCCGCGCCGAGTCCGGGTCCTACGATGACGATGTCCGCATCCTCTGCGCGTTCGGCGACACGGTCGGTATGCCGCGGTTCAAGACGGTCGCCTTTGAGCGCCGACGTGATGAGGTCGGGCGAGTACCCTGCGACGGTTTCGGCGACCCGTTCGGGCGCGACGACCTCGACGAGGTCAGCGCCCGCGCGTAACGTCGCGCGTGCGGTGAGCGCAGGAGCGCCTGTGTACGGACCGCCGCCGACGACGAGGACGCGTCCGTGGTCTCCCTTGTGAGCGTCGGGCGCACGGCGGAGGAGAGACAGGTCGCCGGGACCGACGAACTCCTGGGCGGCGTCCGGTATGCCGATATCGGCGACGACGACGCTTGCGTTGAGGCCGTCGTGTACGGGCTTCTCATCGTGGAAGGTTACGACGGAGTCCGCGTTGACGTACTCGCCCGACGGTCCGGACTCATCGGGGTCAACGCCCGTTGGGACATCGGCGGAGACAACGCGCGCGTCCGAGGCGTTGACGCGTTCGACCGCAGAAGCGACGGGTTCGCGCAGAGCGCCCGAAACACCGACGCCGAGCATTCCGTCGACCACCACGTCAACGTCGAAGTCGATACCGTCGAGCGCCGCCGAGTCGCGTAGTTCGACGGTGTTCGTCTCAGAGGCTTTGAGAACCGCCCAGTTCTCGCCCGCCTCGTCGGTCCTGATGTTTGACGCGCGCCCAAGCAGAACAGTCTCCACATCGCCGACGCGCGACAGAAAACGCGCCGCTACCAGAGCGTCGCCGCCGTTGTTACCCGTTCCCGCGAGGATGAGCGCGTCGTCAGGTTCGTCTCGTTTCGCCTCACGCGCAAGCGCCGCGCCTGCGTTCTCCATTAGACGCCCCGGCGAGACGCCGAGCGCCGCGGCGTTTTCGTCGACCATAGCCATCCGCTGAGACGTTATCATGGTAGGAGTTCGACCGAAAGCCGAAAAAAGGTTGTCCAACCGTCGCCTACCGCCCCTATGGACGACCTGTCGAAGGTGCGCACCGTTGCTGACTACCAGTTCGGGCGCGGAGCGGGCGACGCCCTCTTCCCTGACGACGCCGAGTTCAGGAACACGCGTACCGGGCGTGTCTCGCAGGTCTTGCTCGACGGTGAACGCCTTGCCACTCTCAAGACAGACGGACGCCTCACGCTCAGCGACACGGGCGGTGCGCGCCTCCACGATGCACTCGACGCGCCCCGTATGCGGGTCGAGTTCGGTGACGAAAGCGTACCTTACCTCCGTGATGGGCGCAACGGCTTCGCCAAGTTCGTCGAACGAGTTGACGACGACATACGTGCGCGCGACGAGGTCCTCGTCACCGGACCTGACGACAAGTTCGTAACGACCGGACGCGCTGAACTCTGCGCGCACGAGATGCTCGACCTTGGGACGGGCGTCGCGGTTCTCGTGCGCTGATAGGAAAGATTAATGCGGGCTTAACCTATCTGTCTCCGTAGATGAGCGACGAGGACAGGCTGGACGAGACGGTTGTTTACGAGATACTCAGTAGCGAGCGCCGTCGGCATGCCATCGACTACCTGCGTGCGAACGAGAACGGCGTGGAGGTCACCGACATCGCCGAGTATATCGCCGAGAAGGAGACGGGTGAGTCGCCACCTCCCAAGGACTCGCGGAAGACGGTCTATGTCTCTCTTCATCAGACCCACCTTCCCAAGATGGACGACCTTGACATCGTCAACTACGATACGGACACGAAGGAAGTCACGCTCTCCGATAGCTTCCGCGATGTCGCCGTCTACATGGAGGTCGTCCCTGGAACCGAGATTTCGTGGAGCGAGTACTACCTCGCGGTCGGTCTCGTGGGTCTCGCCACGGTCTTCGCCCATATCGCGGGCGCGCCGGTCATAAGCGACATCGGCATTGAGTACTGGGCTGTCTTCTACCTAATCGTCGTTTCCTTGTCTGCGCTCTACCAGACGTTCACGCGCCGGTCCCTGTGACCACAAGAGGTATGTTAGGCGGTCAACAGTTCCCAAAGGATGGGAACCGACGAAGGGGACGCCGTTGAGTCATTGAAACGTCTCGGTCTTTCGGAGTACGAGTCGAAGGTCTTCATCGCGCTACAGCGCCTCGGTGTCGCCACCGCGCGTGATGTCTACAGACATACGGATGTGCCGCGTTCGCAGGTCTACGGTGCCGCCGAAACGCTCGAAGACCGTGGTCTCGTTGAGGTACAGCAGTCCAAGCCGATGGAGTACCGACCTGTGTCTCTCGAAGAGGCGCGCGAACGGCTTCAGGAGCGTTTCGTACAGGAGACCGAACGCGCCTTTGACTATCTCGAAGAGGAACGCGCCCGGTCGCCGCAGGGGGACGAGGAGCGCGAGGACTTCTGGACCGTCAAAGGGCGCGACAACATAGACTCGCGGGTCATGAACCTACTCGACGAGGCGGACGAGCGCGTCGTCTTCATGACCACTGATATCGATCTCGTATCCGATAGCCTCAAGCAACGTCTCACCGAACTGGGTGACCACGTCGATGTCTATGTCATAAGCAGGGACGCCGAACTCCTCGCAGAGTTCGAGGACGCTCCACAGGTCTCGGTGACTGAGACGCCGCCCAAGGCGGAGCGCGAGGACCGAGGCGGGCGTTTCGTCATGGTCGACACCGACACGGTCCTACTCACGGTCCTAGGCGAGGACGGCGTTGAGGAGACCGCGGTCTGGAGTGCCGAGACGGGGTTTGCTTCCGTGTTGGCGCAGATAACCGAGGGATGGCTCGGCGACGAAATTCAGCCCTGAAAGCCGTCGCGTAGCTTCTCGCCCGCGTTTTCGACTGGGTTTCCGTGCCCCACGTACGCCGTACGGTCGCCGAGGACCTCTGCGAGCTTACGAGCGCTCTCGCGTGCCTCCTCTGCGTCGTAGCACATGTACGACGGCATCGGTTCGGGAAAGCCGTCCCTCCCGCGGAACCCGTCGCCGACAAACGCCGCCTCATCGTCCACGTACGCGACGTGACCCGGCGTGTGTCCCGGTGTCTCGTGGACCGCGAAACCACCGATTACGTCGCCCTCCTCCACACGTTCGACACGCAGGTCCGGCGTTCGTATACCGACGCCGACGGCGCGTTGGAAAGCACCCTTTCGGTTGAGGAACGGCGGCTTCTCGTCACCGACGAGGTACGAGGCGTCGGGTTCTGCCGCGTACACAGGCGCGTCGAGACCTCTACGTGCAAGGCTCGCCAGACCACCGACGTGATCGAGGTCGTAATGCGTCACCAGAACGCGTTCGATGTCGCTCAAACCGTACCCTGCGTCCTCAACCGCGGCACGCACCGACGACGCGCTCCATGTCCATCCTGAGTCGACGAGCGTTTCGTCGGCGAGGTATGCGTTCGTCCCGCGCAGGTCGATACGTTTGACATCCATAGATGGGTATGCCTTTCGAGACCCTTCGTTCTTACGTGGTCTTTATCTGTTTGCGGCGCGATTACCGACTATGGAAGAGATACTGTTCAAAACAGAGACCGTACACGACCGCGGCGAGATAGCCGACTACCTCGAACAGGTTGCCGAGAACCTGAGACACGGAACCGTGACGCTCGTTTCGGGCGGCGACGAGATAACGGTCGAACCGCCGGAGAACGCAACCTTTGAGGTCAAGGTAGAACGCGAGACGAACGGTAGCGAGGAGATGAGCGTCGAGTTTGAGATCGAATGGAAGGTTGGTGACGACACCGGCGGTCAAGGTCTGAGCGTCGAGTAGAAGCGGCTAGCCGCCAAGCTTTATGCGGTCGGCGGAAGAAGGACGGGCATGAGACAGGGAACCGGGAACGAACCACATTTCGGCTGGGCGCTCGGCGAAGGCGAACGCGGACGCGAAGTCTGGTACAGCCTCGTAACGCTTCCCGACAGCGACCTCGCCTTCTGGTACAGGTACACGCTTCTATCGACGGACTCAGGACACCGCGAGGCTCGCCTCTGGGCGGGTCTGACGCGCGACGACGGCGACGACTTCCTAACGACGCGCCGGTATCCGCTCGACGACGCGGTGCTTGACGAGCCTTTTGCGCTCTCATTCGGAGACGCTCGTCTCACCGACTCGTCGGCGCGCGGCGCTCTCGAAACCGATGTCGCCGATGTCTCGTGGAGCTTCGAGTACGAACCCGACGAAACGACGTTCACGCCTCTCAGGAGCGAGAAGCTGACTGACTTCGCCGAGAAGTTCCTTGGTTCGGGGCGGCACTGGAGCGCCAACCAGTCGGTGGCGATGGACGGAACGCTTGAAGTTGACGGCGAGACGTACGACTTTGAGGACGCGCCGGGTCATCAAGGGCATACTGTCGGCGAGACATCGCCCGAAGGATGGTCGTGGCTCCACTGCAACTGCTTTGACGAGGACGGTGTCATTGAGATACTGAACGTCGAGGGAAAGACATCTCTCTGCTTCCGTCTCGGCGGCGAGACGTACCTCCTCAACCGCCTCAAACACGTCGTCGGACCCCTCGCCAACGAGACGGTCGAGAACCAGCCCGGAAAATGGAGGGTGCGCGCCAAAGGAGAGGGGGTCCGACTCGACGTGCGCGTGGGCGTGACCGACGACGACAAGTGGCGGAAGGCGGCATACCTCACGCCTGATGACACGTCGCGTTACGTCGCACACTCGTCGTTGTCGTCCGTCGAGGTCGTCTACCGCCTCCGCGACGGCGACGGCTGGACGGACCGACGCAAACTCGAATCCGACGCTGGACGAGCCGAATGGGCTGATAAGACGCCGCCAGTCGGCGAGGCGGACGAGTACACGCCCGAGGAGTTCGCGTAGACTCAGAGACGTTCGAAGAACTCGTCGACCATCTCGCCCGTGTCGTCGACGATACTCTGCCAGTTCTCGTCGTCGGGCGCGATACCGACTAGTCGCGCGACACGCATGATGGAGAGATGGTAGACGCGCTGTACACCCGGCTCTTCCTCCCAAATCACCATGTTACACGGGAACAGCGCGCCTATACGAGGCGTGGCGTCGAGCGCCCGGTCAGCCATCGCGGGACTGCACGCGCCGAGAACGTAGTACGGGTCGCGGTCGGCGTCCACCTTCTCGTTCAGGAGTTCGGACGGCGAGAACTCGACGGGTACCCCGAAGCCGACCTCGGCGCACGTCTCACGCACGTGTTCGATAGCGTCTCGGTGTTCCATCTCAAGCGTCGCGCTCTCCTCGCCTATGTCGTCGGGGTCGATTTCGTCGGGGTCTATCGGTAACATCAGTAGTCGTTGTTCTGTGCGTCGACGGTTGCAACCGCGGCGAGGTTGACGATATCCTTCACCTCGTCGCCCCTCTGTAGGACGTGGACGGGTTTGTCCATGCCTACGAGCATCGGACCTATCGCCTCCGCGCCTCCGAGGCGCTGGAGTAGCTTGTAGCCGATGTTGCCGGATTCGAGGTTGGGGAAGATAAGGACGTTCGCGGGTTCGTCGAGTTCGGCGAAGTCGTACGTTCCTTTGAGTATGTCCTCGACGACGGCGGTGTCCGCCTGCATCTCGCCGTCGACGGGGAAGTCGACGCCACGCTCGCGCAGGAGACGCGCCGCCTCGCGGGGTTGCGCGGTCGCCTCGTTTTCGACGCTCCCGAAGTTGGAGTACGAGAGCATCGCAACACGCGGTTCGACGTTGAACCGTCGCGCAAGTTCAGCGGTGTTCTCTGCGATTTCGGCGAGTCCATCGGCGTCGGGCGAGAAGTTTACCGTCGTGTCGGCGACGAACAGCACGCGGTTCTCGAAGGTCAGGAGATAGACGCCCGCTGCGTATTCGGCGTCCTCCGCAGTTCCGATAACCTCTAAGGGGGGACGTAGCGCGCTCGGATAGTGGTGGCTTAGACCCGTCAGGAGAGCGTCGGCATCGCCGCATTCAACCATAATGCTACCGAAGTAGTTGCTGTCTTCGAGGAGTTCGCTCGCCTCACTCCGCGTTACACCTTTGCGCCGCCTCTTCTCGTACAGCGTCTCCGCGTACCGTTCGTACTCCCCGGCGTCGGGGTCGACTATGTCGGGTTCGAAGTTGAGTCCGAGGTCCGCCGCTTTCTGGATTACCTCTCTCTTGTCCCCTATCAGAACGGGTTCGGCTATCTGTTGGTCCTGCATCTGGTACGCCGCACGTATCATCTTCTCGTCGTCGCCGTCGGCGAGTGCGACGCGCTTAGGTTCGTTCTTCGCCTTGTTGAGTACGACGCGCATCATCTCGCGCGACTTGCCGAGGCGCGCCTCCAGTTCCTCGACGTACTCCTCCTCGTCCACCTCGATACGTGCCGCTCCGCTCTCCGCCGCCGCTCGCGCTACCGCCGGAGCGACGCGGAAGAGGACGCGCGGGTCAAGCGGCTTGGGTATGATGTAGTCGGGACCGAACTGCAGGGGTTCGTCGCCGTAAGCCTTCACGACAGCGTCGGGTACGTCCTCCTTGGCGAGTTTGGCGAGCGCCTCCGCGGCGGCGACCTTCATCTCCTCGTTTATCTCGCGCGCCCGTACGTCGAGCGCTCCGCGGAAGATGAACGGGAAGCCGAGAACGTTGTTGACCTGGTTCGGGTAGTCGGAGCGTCCGGTCGCCGCGATAACGGTATCGTCGCGCGCCTCCTTTACCTCCTCGTAGCCGATTTCGGGGTCAGGGTTCGCCATAGCGAAGACGATGGGGTCGTCGTTCATCGAGCGCACCATCTCCTGCGACACGATACCCCCGACGGAGAGACCCACGAAGACATCCGCTCCTTCCATCGCGTCGGCGAGGTCCCCGTCCCCGGCGTCGGACGCGAAACGCTTCTTGTACTCGTTGAGGCTGTCCTCCTTGGCGCGTCTCTCGGTGATGATTCCGGAGGAGTCGCACATCGTGATGTTGTCGCGTTCAACGCCGAGAGAGACGTAGAACTCGGCACAAGCGACCGCCGACGCACCCGCACCGGAGAAGACGACATCGATTTCACCGGGTTCCTTGTCCGCGATTTCGCACGCGTTGAGCAACGCCGCGCCTGAGATGATCGCCGTCCCGTGCTGGTCGTCGTGGAAGACGGGGATGTCCATCGATTCGCGGAGGCGCTCCTCTATTTCGAAGCACTCGGGAGCCTTGATGTCCTCAAGGTTGACCCCACCGAAGGTTGGCTCCATCGCATCGACCGTCCGCACTATCTCGTCAGGGTCGTCTTGGTCGAGTTCGATATCGAAGACATCGATGTCGGCGAAACGTTTGAACAGGACGCCTTTGCCCTCCATGACGGGCTTCGACGCCTGCGCGCCTATGTCTCCGAGACCAAGGACCGCGCTCCCGTTCGAGACGACCGCGACGAGGTTCGCCTTCGCTGTGTATGTGTACGCCTCGTCGGGGTCTTCGTCTATCTCGCGGCACGGCGCGGCGACGCCCGGCGAGTATGC
>JBKHFQ010000023.1:0-10953 GCA_046540135.1 Halobacteriales archaeon | reverse complement strand
GTCAATATGTCCTTCATAAACTCGCTTTTCACCTCCAATAGCATCAATCAAGCTCTCAAACGCTTCGTCAGTGGCATTTCGATCAACGAAACGAACTCGCTCTTGAAGTGGTTCACCACCGACGGAACGAAGCTTATCACAAGCTGTCTTCGCAGAATCGTCTCGACGAACTAACTCCTCTTCTTCTAACCACTCTGCAACGTCTTCGGCTCGGACATCCCGGTTCTCGTGGGGAGTATCATCCGCTGTTTGAAGTGCCCAATAGGCTTCATTAGTCCAGCGTTTTTCGTCTTCATCTAATTCTACACTCACCCATGCCACAGTCACACCGAACATCCGCATCCGTCGCGCCAACCCTCGCGTCAGACGCAGATGCGGGTCTTGGTCCGCGCCGACGGGGATGACGGTCGGCTTGGGTTCGTCAAGTTGCGGATACAGGATGTCCGCCGCCTGCGTCAGGGTGCTCTGCATATGTCCGATGTTGGTCTCGCCGTCGAAGCCGTAGATTGCGTTTAGCTCGTTGAAGTTGGTCTCCTCGCTCAGTTCGAACGCAAGGTCGCGTAAACGGTCGTTGTCGCTCTGCCTGTAAACCTCGCCCTCGTCGGGGTCGAATCCGAGCGCGAGGAGCGAAAGGACGTACTCACGCGCGTAACGCTCGCACTCCTCCCAAGACATGTCGCGCGCCGAGTGCGCCTCAAGGTCGGCGATTACGAAGTACGTGTCCGCGCCGCGTTGCTGGTGCCAGACGAGTTCGCGCAGAACCATGAGATGTCCGAGATGCAGGTTTCCCGACGGCATGAATCCGGATAGGGCGGCGAACTCCTCGTCGTTGCGCATCGCGTCCTTGACGAGGTCGTAGTCACGCTCACCGAAGATTATGCCGCGCCGCATCAGTTCGAGCGGTTCGGGCACGTCCGAAGCGTCGAACTCGTCGATACCGAACTCGTCAAACAGCCGCGAGTAGTCCTCGACGGAGTCCGAACCCCACGGGTCGATGTCCATGGACTGCTTTTGCGTCGCATGAAAAAAAGCTTCGCGTCTTGACGGCGTCGGCGCCGTCAGAACAGATGGTGAAGAACGAGGTAGACGACGAACCCGAAGGCGAAGGAGGTTGCCCAGAGCGGTACGGCGACGCGTCCCACGCGCGGATGCGCCGTCTCACGTATGTCGTCAGTCGGGACAGTTGCGGCGACAAAGACCGTGTAGAGGACCAGCGGTATGCAGATAGCCGCAAGGACCATATGGACTCCGAGGAACGGGAGGTAGACGTAGGTGTAGACGGCATCGGGACCGGGAAACTCCGTAACCCCGACGTTCGACAGACGGAGGAGGTACAGCGCTAGGAAGACGAAGAACAGCGCCGTCGTAGTCGCCATGAGACGGGCGTGCAGTTCTACGTTTCCCCGTCTGACCGCACGGTAGCCCGCGAGTACGGTGAAGAAGGCGACAGCCACCAGAGCCGCGTTGATGTGCGGTATGGCGGTGAGGACGGCGTCAGGCAGTCGAGGCACGGCGTCGAGACCGCCGCGTGAAGAGGCACCGATGAGAGCGAGGGCGACCGCAGAGGCGACGAGCGCGAAAGCCCAAGCACGGCGTTCGGTCGACTCGTACGACATACCGTCGCTACGCGCCGCCCCTGTAAGTCTCTTGTCCATCCGTAACACGTCGTGCGAGCCGTTCAGCGCGCTCCTTTACCTCGAACCGCCTTCCTGCGTCCGCCTCGTGTTCGGCGACCTTGACCAGCGCACGCGCGAGCGCCTTGGGGTCACCCGTCACCTCGACAGCCCTGTCGTCGGCGCCGTACTCCTGAAGACGACGCATGAAACGCCGCGTGACGCCCACAAAGGGGTCGAAGAAGTAGACGCGCGCCAGCACCTCAAAGTAGGGGCGGAAACGAGCGTCGAGCTCCTCGATATGCGCGAACTCGTGGGCGAGAACCGCTTCGAGTTCGTCGTCTTCGAGGACATCCACCAACGGTCGTTTTACGACGAGGACCTCCTTACCGAGCTTAGGCGAAAGAAGGCTCGGACGCGCGAGCGCCATCGAGTGGGCGTTTGCCTCGGCGTCGTCGACGACAAGTACCTCTATCTCGCCGGTGTCGAACTCCTTGGCTAGCGATTCGATATCGACGCGTTCCCGTAGACTGTCCGTCAGACTTTCGTCGGCGAGAACACGGTACCGCCGCACGAGACGCCGGACGGTCCACTGGTTGATGAGGAAGAAGACCGTGAGTTCGGCGACGGAGACCGCGTACGCGGCGACAACGACCGTGGCGACGGTGCCGAGGGAAGCTGAAGGGAAGCCGTAGACGAGGTGCGAGACGCCCGCGACGGCGAGAAAGACGACAGCGGTCCAGACGGTGACGACGGCGGCGACACCGAACGACGCCACCATGGAGAAGACTGCACGGCGTTTCCTCAGCACGGCGTAGTAGACCGTTAGGAGGAGTAGCCAGACGAAGCCGGCGACGGAGCCGTACAGGAGAACGCGCTCCATCAGCTCTCCGTGTCAACCGTCTCTTCGGCTTCCTTGACCTTCTCTCTAAGTTCCTCCAGTCCTTCGTCGCCGAACAGCGCAACGACATCACGCAGAACCTCGTCTATGTACTCGTCGCGCAGGTCGACGTACTCGTAGACGTACCGCGATCCGCCTTTGTACGGCTCCTCGGTACGTTCGACGAGACCTTTCTCGTGAAGCCTGTCGAGTATCGTACCGACGGTCGTGTACGCGAGGTCCTCGTCGTCCTCGTTAAGCGCGTCGACCACGTCGCGTACGCTTGCTTCCTCAAGCTCTTCGAGGACCCCCAGGACCTTGGCTTCGAGACTCCCCAGCATGGTGGGATGTACGCATCCGACACGGTTAGTTCTTGCCGACCCGCCGCGTCCGCCCGAGGATTTATGCCGCTGACGGAGCAATACAACGTATCTCGCGTGATATATGATGAAAGACCTGACAGGCTGGGCGCTCGGACCCGGACGCACCGAGGAGTCGTTCGACTTTGTGACGACCGAGATAGAGAAGCTCAAGGTCGGTGAGTTCGTCTACTACGAACCCGTCGACCGCGACGACACCAAGATACTGTGCCGTATACAGGAGCGCGACCGTATCGTGTCAGACGAAAGCGATGTTCCTGAGACGCTCGAACCGCACGTCGACGGCGACGCGATGGAGACGCTGACGACGAACCGCGGCTACCGCGTGACAGCGAAGGTTCTCGGCGTCTACGACGAGGACATGGGCGGATTCCGCAACCTGCGTAGCTCGCCGCTCATCGGACAGGAGGTCTACTATGCGCACGACGAACTTCTGTCCGAGATACTGACGCCGTCGGAGAGACAGGGCGTTCTGCACATGGGGCACGTCCTCAACCGCGAGGACGCCGACGTAAAGGTCTTCGTCGACATGGACGAGGTTGCGACGAAGCATCTGAGTGTACTCGCGTCCACCGGCGCGGGTAAGTCGTACACCGTCGGCGTCCTTCTCGAAGAGACTGTCAAGCCGGGCAACCGCGGCACTTCGGTCGTCTTCGACATACACGGCGAGTACTTCACGCTCGCAGAGGACGAGGAGTACGGCGACAGGTTCAACCTCATCGAGGAGCCGCGTATCAAGATTTCGAACCTCGACCTCGACGACTTCCAGGTCGCCTTCGCCGAGGACGCCACCAACGTCCAGCGCGAGCGCCTCCGCGAGGTACTCGACGACCTCGAGGTCACCGACTCAACCGCGAGTTCGTCTAGTGTCTCCGCCGAGTACCAGGACAGCGTCCGCCGCGACTACTCGATAGCCGACATAATCGACCGTCTAAGCGAAGGCAACCGCGTCGACGACAACCTCGCGTGGCGCCTCGGTCTTCTCGAAGACTTCGTGAGCCTCGACCCTGAGACGGAGACGAGCGTTCAGGAGCTATGCGAACCCGGAAAGTGCAACATCATAGAGTTCCCGACGGGCGCGGAGGAACTCGAACGCAACCTCATCCTTTGGTACTTTACAAAGCAGATAATGGAGTCGCGCAAGGAGGCTGTACGCGTCCAGCGCGGACGCGGAGGATTCGACGCAAAGGCGCGCGAACGTCTCATCGACGTACCCGTGACCATCTTCATAGAGGAGGCTCACAACTTCGCGCCCATCGACCGCGAACTCAAGACGCGTAACCTCCTGCAGGAGATAGCGCGCGAGGGGCGTAAGTTTGGCGTCGGCATCTGTATCATATCACAGCGTCCGTCGCGTCTCGACGAGGACGTGCTTTCGCAGTGCAACTCGTCCATAATCATGAAGGTCCGCAACGGCGTCGACCAAGAGACGATAGCGCGGTCGGTCGAGGCGGCGGGCGAGGACCTCCTCCGCGACCTTCCGGGTCTGACGGTAGGTCAGGCGATACTCGCGGGCGACTTCATCAACACGCCCGTGCTGACCAAGATACGTCTGCGCGAAACCGAACACGGCGGCATGACCCCCGACGTTGCGAAGGAGAGCATCAAGGCGTACAAGGAGGCTCAGAAACGAAAGAAGAAGAAACGCGAGCGTGCTAAGAAGAAGGCGAAGAAGTCGCGCGACAAGGGACGGAACGGGAGTTAGGCGGACGCTGTCGTCGACTGACCCTTGTTGACACCGCCGGAGTGTCTCGTTACGTAGCCGGCTATCCTGTTACGTACGGTCTTCGACTCCACGTTGGTTAGTTCGGTGACAGCATTCTTGTTCGCCTCGTAGTCCTTGGTGAACACGTCGGGGTACCTTTCGAGGAGTTCGCGTCCTATCTTCTTGATGTACGCGGGCTTTATGGGCATGTCGCGGAGTTGAAGCCGACGCCGGTAAAACGTTGCTATTCGAAGGCGTACAGGTTGTTGTCGAACGACGAGACGAACAGGCGTCCGTCAATGACAGCGGGCGACGTCCTAACGTCGTTACCCGTCTCGTACGTCCATAGCTCCTCGCCCTCGTCTTCCGTGTCAAGGACGTGGATGGTGCCGTCGTTACTACCGAACGCGACGAAGTCCTCTCCGATAGAGGGCTTCGACCGTACCGAGGCGCCCACCTCATACGTCCATAGCTCGTCTCCTTCGAGGGAGACGGCGTGGAACGTACCGTCGTCGTCGCCGAAGTAGACGGCGTCGTTCGATGCGGACGGGGACGAGCGGACGCCCGCCTCCGCTTCGTAGCTCCACCGTACCGAGTCCTCGTCGGCACGGACACCGCGGACGTTTCCTTCGTCGTCGGCGTAGATGACGGTTTCGTCGCGGACGGCGGGCGAAGCGTATATGTCGCCGCTCGCCTCGTGGAACCAGTTCTGCTCGCCGTTCGAGGCGTCGATGGAGTACAGTATACCGTCCTGTCTAACGACGTAGACGTTGCCGCCAGCGACAGCAGGAGCCTGTTCGGTGAAGTCGCCAGCTTCAAAACTCCATTCAAGCTCTCCATCGGAACTCACCGCCTGAATCACGCGTCTCGAGCCGACCGCACCGCTACCGAAACGCCCCTCGCCGACGAGAACGAAACTGTTGCCGCCAACCTCAACGGTCTTGGGTGACGCGCGTACGGGACCGTCGCCGCTGTACCGCCAGTCCTGTTCGCCCTCGCGGGTTACGGCGTACAGTATGTTGTCGTCCGTACCGAAGTAGATGTGGTCGTCGGTGACCGCGGGCGTGGAGCGCGGGTTTCCGGAGCCTTCGAACGTCCAGTCCGCCTCGCCCGCGACGGCATCGACGGCGTGGAGGCGCTGGTCGAAGCTCGGAACGTAGACGGTGCTTTCGACGACGACAGGCGACGAGTAGAACGGACCATCCGTCTCGTACTCCCACGCGACCTCGCCCTCCGGTGCGGAGGCATCGGGCGCATAGCCCGTGTTCGCCGGGTCGCCGCCGTACGTTGACCAAGGCTCGTGGTCAAGCTCCTCCGTCTGTTCGTCTTCGCCGTCCGTTTCGCCGTTGTCGGTGCCTCCGTTGGTGTTGTCCCCTCCGTTTCCATCCGTCGTGTCCTCGCCATCGTCCCCGTTGCCGCCGCCGAGGCATCCCGTCAGTCCCACGGCACCCCCGGCGGCTATCTTGAGAAGATGTCTACGTCTGTAGGTCATCGGGGGTTTCTACAGAAGAGAGGTGTATAACTCTTTATCCAACGTCGTGGGAGAAGGCGACGAAGTCACGTACGAGCGAGGCGGCGACGAACTCCGCCTCACCCGCTCCGTACGGGGGACACGCCTCGACGACATCAAAGCCTACGGCGCGGGGCGCGAGCGACCGGACGGCGTCGAAGAGTTGGTCGGGCGATGCGCCGCGCGGAACCGGCGTGCCGACGCCGGGAGCGTGTCCGGGGTCGAGTACGTCGAGGTCGACCGAGACGTACGGCGCGTCGAACCCCGCGGAGACGAGTTCGTCGAATGAGCGGTAATGAACGTTCCCGCTCTCGTCGGCGTACCGCCACTCGTCGCGCGAACCCTCGCGCGCGCCGACGACGTATACATCGCGCCCTTCTTCGGCGGCACGGCGCGCCACGCAGGCGTGGCTGTAAGCCGAACCCTCAAACTCGTCCTTGAGGTCAAGGTGGGCATCGAAGATAACGACCGAGTCGGCGTCCGTCCCACGAAACCCCGCGACAGAGACGGTGTGCTCGCCCCCGACGACGGCGGGCGTCTTTCCATCACCGACGAAGTCCGCGACGACGCCCTCGCCGAACTCGACGGTCTCGCGGGCGTCGTTCCACGCGTCGATATCGCCGTAGTCGTGGAATGGAACCTCGGCGACATCGACGGACGCGTCCCGTACGTACGTCTCGAACGAGCGCGAAGCCTCACGGACGCGGGAGGGGGCGAACCGCGTACCCTTACGGAAAGAAGCCGTTGCGTCGAGAGGAAAGCCGGCGACGACGTACTCGGCATCCTCGTAGCCGTCGTCGGCACCGGCGAAGTTCATCACTCCTCGACGACGCGGCGCTGTCCCATGCCTTCGAGGAAGGTTATCGTCTCGTCCTCCTCGACATCCATATCCTCAGGCATCTTCATGTCGACGGTCTCGTACGTGTCGAGGTCCATGACCTGTACGACATCGTCGCTCGTCCGCGACACGACCTGACCCTGCTTGCGTTCGATGATAGGGACCTGAACGTCGGCGTCGACAGGTAGGGAGAAAGAGCGTCGCTGGTCGTCGAAGACGCCTCTTCCCTCGACGCGCGCCTTGGCGCTACCGTGCTTACCCGGCTTCGATGTCGAGTAGCTAACTATCGTGCACGGCTCCTCGTCTATCATCACGTAGTTCCCCTCCTGCAGATCTCTTACCTGTTTCTGTTCTACTGCCATCTTAACGTTCCTTGTACGCCATCGTGACATAAACTTGTTCAATCTTCCGAAGGAGCGCTACAGCCCAAAGCCGGTCAGGTGGCTTCCATCGCCGTCTGACGGGCGTCTGCCAAAGCTCTTTATCCCGTCTGCTCTATACAGAAACGAATGACCCTCGAAGAAGGCATCGCCGAGATGCTCGCGGGCGCGGAAAAGGTTCTCGTCTTCGCGTCCGAGACGGGGCTGTCCGACGGATTCGACGACGTTGAAACCGTCGTGGTCTCGGACGACGACGGCGATGTCTCCCTTCCTCTCGACTTCGACAGGTTCGAGGACCGGGTGCGTTACGGTGTCGAAGGTGCGCTCGAAAACGGTATCTTGGAGGAAGGGGAGGACGTTGTCGTCGTCGACGATGTCTTTGACAGCGAACCGGATACCTTCTCGCGTTTCAAGGTCACCGAGTCGGTGCGTTCGGGTCTGTACAGCCTTTTCACCGACTCGAAGGCGGAGCCGTCTGTGATACGCGATGTCGTCGAACTCTCGATAGAGCTTGGCAAGAAAGGACAGAAGGGGAAGCCGATAGGCGCGCTGTTCGTCGTCGGGGACGCAGGAAACGTCATGGACAAGTCGCGCGAACTCTCGTACAACCCGTTCGAGAAGTCGCACGTCCACGTCGGCGACCCTATCGTAAACGTCATGCTCAAGGAGTTCTCTCGTCTCGACGGAGCGTTCGTGATAAGCGACAGCGGAAAGATAGTTTCGGCGTACCGTTATCTCGAAGCCGACGGTGAAGGCGTCGACATCCCGCGCGGTCTCGGCACGCGCCATATGGCGGCGGCTTCGATAACGCGTGACACCAACGCCGTCTCGGTCGTCCTGAGCGAGAGCGACAGGATGGTGCGTGTCTTCAAGGGCGGCGAACTCGTCCTCGAACTCGACCCGGAGGAGTACTGATGCCCGTCACGGTCACACGTACGGCGACGGACGGAATCGCGGGTATCGACCCCACCGTACTCGCGCTCTCCGGCGTCGTCCTTCTCGTAGGTCTCGTCGTCGGATACACGGTCCGGCGGGTTCTCGTCCGTGTCGGCAGGTCGACGGGCGTTGACGACTTCGTCGAGGGCACTACGTTCGAACGCGTCGCCGACTCGTTCGGTACGAGCACGGTCGGAATCGTGGCGACGACCGCCGAATGGTTCGTCTACGCCTCGGCGGTCTTCGTATCAGCCGACCTACTCCGGCTAGACCCGTTCGACCAGATTATAGTGGTCCGCGTGATGAACTACGTGCCTAACGTCATCGCGGCGTTCTTCATCGTCGTCTTCGGCGCGATACTCGGAGACAAGACGGCGGTGCTCGTCTCCGAACGTCTCGAAGGCGTAAACGTCTCCGAGATAGGGGCACTGCCGTCGGTGGTCCGTTACTCGGTCGTCTTCCTCGCCGTCCTGATGGCTCTCAGCCAGTTAGGCGTCTCGACGTTCGGGCTGTACATCCTCCTCGGCGCGTACCTGTTCGGTGCGGTCGCCGTGGCGCTCGTCGCGCTCCGTCTCGTGCTTCCGAGCGCGGTCAGCGGTCTGTACGTCATATCGACACACCAGTACGGCGTCGGCGACACGGTACGCGTCGGCGATGTCGAGGGCGTCGTACAGGAGGTCGACCTTCTGACGACACGTATCGACGACGGGGAGCGCGAACACGTCGTGCCCAACAGCAAGGTGTTCGAGAACGGCGTCTCGAAGGAGACGTAACCCCCTGACCGTTGGGATAAAGTAGCAAGAGTACCAAGACGACCCATGCTACGCGCGCGTATCAAGGGCGTCGGAACCGCGGGCGACGACGCCCACGCCGTCGTCGTCGAGGCGGGCGACCGTTACCTTCCTATCATGATAACGGGCGACCAAGCGCGCTCGATACAGGTGGGTCTGTCGGACGAGACGTTCGAGCGCCCGTTGACACACGACCTTCTCCTCAACACGGTCAACGAGATGGGCGGCGCGGTCGACCGTATCGTAATAGACGACCTGATGAACGGGACGTTCTACGCCAAGGTACACGTCGAGAGGTACGACGGCGGCGAGCGCGAGGAGTTCACCATAGACGCGCGCCCAAGCGACGCCGTCGCGTTAGCGACACGGACCGAGTGTCCCATAGAGGTCGCCGAGGAGGTCATGGAGGAAGCCGGCAGGACAGACGACGAGATAGAGTTCCGGGATATCTGAAGGAACGCCTCCTCATCCGACCCGCAAAAACCGGACCAAAAACGAGCGTTCGCTCGTCGCTCAGGCTTGGGACGGCTAAGGAGGAAGATACCTATCGTAGACGTTGCGCCGATGTCCGACCGCGAACACCCAGAGTACATCCTCATCCCCCTCCTTCTCCCAGTCTATCAGAGCACGGTAATCGCCGACACGGAGCTTGTAGTAGGCGTACTCCCGGAGGCGTTCGAGTTCGCGTTCCGGGTGCTCGACAGCCTCGCGGAGGGCATCCTTCACCCTCTCCCGCGTCTCGGAGTTGAGTGATTCGAGCGTGCGTTGTCCGCTCGGTGTCAGACGTACCTCGCTCATCCGAGGTCGTCAAGCGTGGTGTACTCGTCGCTTTGCTTCTGTTCGCGTCCCTCCCGGAGTAACTCCTCAAACTCGTCGGATAGACGAACGGGCGGATTCGTCCACGTACGTATAGCGTCGCGGAGCGCCTCGGACCGGTTGGCGTATCCGCGCTCCTCATACAGTTCGTCGACCTCGTCAAGGAGCGACTTAGGCAGGCGAAGGTTTATCTTGACCATCTCAGCCTCGCTCTTTGCCATGTTCCGTGATACGTACGTACTACGAATAAGGCTTACGCCCCCACTTTTTTCGTCGGGTTCGCTCGCGGTGCTCGCTCATCCGACTCGCAAAATCCGGACCAAAAACGAACGCACGCTCCTTCGGCGCTCGCGGTTAGTCGGCGACGGCTTCTTCGACGGTTTCTATCTCTTCGTCGGTGAGTCCGTACAGGTCGTAGACAATTTCGTCTATGAGCGCGTCGGTCTTCTCTATCTTCTCGTCGAGTTTGTCGGCGCGCTCCTTCACGTCGGTGTACCGTTCGAGTCCGTCGCGGGTGGCGTCAACGTCGGGGAGCGTGAGGTCTTCGAGCCTGTCGACGAGCGAGTTCGTCTTGGTCGCGGTTTCGCGGAAGCCCGCGAATCCGCCCGCCTCTTCGACGGCGACGGGGACGAACTCGCGGACGAGCGCCTCCTGCGCGTCGGACAAGCCGACGAACCGCATCGCCTCGTACGTCTCGAACTCTTCCTCGGCGAGGCGTCCGTAGGCGTCGGTCTCGCGCGGGTCCTCGTCGTCGGGCTTGTAGCTAACCTCGGCGTGCATCACGAGTGCGCCGCCGTCGTCCTCGAACCCGACGCCCTCGACGCGCAAGCCTTCGAGGTCTTCGGCGGTCCGGGCGAGCGCCGAGTCGGCGAGTCCGGCGGGCGGCATGTACAGGTCGCCGAGGGCTTCGCCGCCGGGTTCGTCGTCGGTCGAGATACCGAGGTAGTCGAACAGCGAGAGGTTGAGCGCGGCGCGGTCCTCGTTGAGCGTCGTCATGCGCTCCGCGAGTTCGGCGAGGAAGTCGTGCGCTACATCGTCGGCGTCGGGTAGCGGCGCGGGTGCATCGCCGGTCAGGTAGGCTTCGTAGTCGTCAAGGAGCGAGGA
>JBKHFQ010000022.1:0-11056 GCA_046540135.1 Halobacteriales archaeon | reverse complement strand
TCGGAGTTCGTCGACTTCTTCGAGAAACGTTCGACGCCGTGCCTCGCCGCCTACGACGTGGGTTCGCGCGACGACGCGACAGAGTACGGCGTCATCGACACCGACGGCGACCGAGTCGTGGGGTTCGAGGAGAAGCCCGACGACCCGCCGAGTTCGCTCGTCTCGATCGCGTGCTACGCCTTCCCCGCGGGTTCGCTTGGCGCTCTCGACGACTACCTCGCGGGCGACGGAAACCCCGATGCGCCCGGCTACTTCGTCGAGTGGCTACACAAGCGCGAAGACGTCGGAGCGTTCACGTTCGACGGTGCGTGGTTCGACGTCGGAACACCGGAGTCGTACATCGATGCCAATGCGCACGCCATGGAGGGGAGCCTCGTTGAGGACGGCGCGACGGTCGAAGAAACGGATGTCGGCGAGGATGTCTACGTCATGGACGGCGCGACGGTGAGCGGTTCGTCTCTCGAACGTACCGTCGTCTTCGACGGCGCGACGGTACGCGACTGCACGCTCCGCTCTTCCGTCGTGGACTCGGATGCACACGTCGAAGACCTCGACCTGAGCGGCGCACTCGTCGGTGCGCACACGCGTCTCAACGGACGGTAGCGTCGACTACGCGTAACGAACCCCTGACGCCGTCCCAGTCCTTCTCGTACTCAACTTCGAGCCTGCCGTCCATGTGCGGTCCTGCGACCGCGAGGGTCTCGAACTCGCCGCCTTCGCCCATCGGATGGACTCCGTAACCGTCACGTAGCGCCAGTAGCTCCTCCACCGCCGTCTCGTCGAGCGTCCTTCCGAGCCACGAGGCGTCGAGTCCGCCGGCGGCTACCCCGGTCACGACCACCTCAAACTCGTCGGTGACCCGGCGTAACGCGTCTTCGGGGTCGGCGTTCCACAGGGGCGCGTATACATCGACGCCGTACTCGTCGGCGGCGTCCTCGACGCGCGAACGCTGGTACTCGCTCGCCACCGCGCCGACGGAGACAACGTCGGGTTCGAGGTCGGCGAAGGCTTCGCGCAGAGGCGCGGTTTCGTCGTCTTCCTCGGTGTAGACGGCGTGCTCCTTACCCGCCGCCTCCGCGACCAGCGACGTGAGTTCAACCGCAGGGACGTGGTACATCTTCGACGCGTCGCGCGCCTCTATGGTCACGAGACTGCTGACGCCGAACTCCTCGTCGGCGCGTGTGAGCGCGTACGACGAGTCCTTTCCTCCTGAAAAAAGCGCGACAGCGTCCGTCATGCCGCGAAAAGCTCCCTGTGGTCGTCGTCGGTCTCGTAGAAACCCATACGCATCCCTGCGTCGAGCCAGGCATGTCCGTACGAGAACGCCGCGAGAGCGTTGACCTCGTCGCCGTCCTCCATAAAATGCCGTCCGTCTTCGAGGTAGGACTCCGCTTGACGCAGAAACTCGTCAGCTTCCTGCGTCTCTTCGACCACCTCGACAGCTGTGACAGCGTCTGCGAGCATCCGTCCGTATCTAGACGCCTTCTCGGATAGGTCCGCCATACGTCGGGTTCGTCGCCGACTCACTTTACGGTTCTGAGAGGCGCAGGATACGCGAGGGGCAGGCTTATGTATCTGTGTTCCTAACCTATAGTTAGCATGACACGAAGAGACGACCCTTTCGACGACGATAGATTTGACGACATCTTTGAGGAGATGTTTGAACAGATGAACGAGATGATGGAGAACATGGGGGCACAGGGGTTCGGTGGCTTCCGTATGACCGGCGGTCCAGACGGTGCCGACTTCGAGAGCTTCGGAGACGAAAACCCGTTCGCGGGTGCGGGTGGATTCGAGGGTGCGCGGTCGAACACACACGTCGACGTTCTCGATGAGGGCGCCGAGGTGCGTATCGTCGCCGACCTCCCTGGGGTTGAGAAGGACGACATACGCGTTGCGGTGTCGGGCGAAAGTCTCAAGATACAGGCGTCGGGCGAGGAGCGCGAGTACGACGAACGCGTGTCCCTCCCCGCGGAGGTTGACGACGATACAGGGGAGGCGACCTACAACAACGGAGTCCTCGAAATAGTCTTCGACAAGGTGGACGACACGGAAAACGATAAGGAGATTGAGATAGAGTGACGGGCATGGAAGAGCTACCCGATCCGCGCGGAACGCTTACGCAGGAGGAGAGAGACCAACTGCGCGAGGCTTTCGACGAGTGGCTGATAGAGACAGAGGGCGTTACGCCTCACGTGGCGAGTTAGTCACGTCCTAGCCGGCTGTGCGCTTCTTCGAGATGCTGTGAAGCGAGAGCCGCGTGTAGACTTAGCTCGCCCGCGAGAACAGCGCCCCCGACAACCTCGGCAAGTTCGCGCGCGTTTGCGCCCGCGGGTTCGCCTCCGCCCGCGACGCCGAGGAGTTCGAGCGCCTCGTTCTGTGTCGGTAACGCCGTCCCGCCGCCGACGGTGCCGAGTTCGAGAGCCGGGAGCGTGGTCGAGAAGTACAGGTCGCCGTCGCGGACCGACGCCGTCGTGTATGCGGACGAACCCTCGACCACCTGTGCGGGGTCCTGTCCGGTGGCGAGGTAGACGGCTGAGAGTACGTTGGCTGAATGGGCGTTTGCGCCGAGGGTGCCCGCACGCGCGCTACCCACGAGTGTCTTGCGTTGGTTGACCTCTGCGACGGCTTCCGGTGTCGTCTTCAGCTTCTCGCGCACGGTTTCGCGCGGGAGTAAGGCGTCGACGGCGACGGTACGCCCGCGCCCCTCGACGGAGTTTATCGCCGACGGCTTCTTGTCGGCGCAGACGTTTCCCGACAGAGCAACAAGCTCCGCGTCGGTTTTGTCTTCGATGACCTCGCAAGCTGAACGCGAAGCGACCGTCGCCATGTTCATACCCATGGCGTCGCCCGTTGAGTAGGCGAAACGGACGTAGACGTTGTCGCCAGCGACGTAAGGCTTAGCGCGCACGAGTTCGCCGTGGTTCGTCGTCGATTCGGCGGCTTGCTTGAGCGCGTCGAAGTTCTCGTCCACCCATTCGATGAGCTCCGCCGCTTCTGCGACGCCTGAGACGCGGAAGACGGGTGCGCGGGTCATGGCATCCTGAAGTACGCGTGCCGTAGCTCCGCCCGCCTGCGTTATCGTTGAGCATCCGCGGTTCGTTGAGGCGACGAGCGCTCCCTCTGTCGTCGCCATAGGCACGCGGTACTCGCCCGACGCGTACTCGCCTTCGACCGCGAGCGGTCCTGCGACGCCTAAGGGGACGCGTGTCGCACCCACGGCGTTCTCGATGTTGTTGGTCGCCTCCTCGGCGTCGTGTTCCGCTCCCGTCTCGTTGAGCGAAACGTCCTCAACATCGGCGACGTATCTCCGGCGCGCATCTGCGGCTTCTTCGGGTGACGCTACGTCCTCAAGCTCGTGCAGAGCGAGTTCTCCGTCGTATAGGCGTTCGAGAACGTCGTCCATGCCCGAACTCGTACCGCCGCGTAGTTACGTCTTCCGCTAAACGAGGGGTTCGCCCGTCATCTCGTCGGGTGTGTCGACGCCGAGAAGCTCCAGAAGCGTCGGCGCTATGTCGCGGAGTTCGCCATCCTTGGCGTTGGCGTCGCCCTCCACGTGTATGAACGGCGCGTCGTTGAAAGTGTGCGCAGTATGCGGGTCTTCCGGCGTACCCATCTCCTCGGCGTTTCCGTGGTCGGCGGTTACGATAACCTCCGCATCCTCGTCACGCAGGGCGTCGACAAGCCTTCCGGCGCATTCGTCGACAGCCTCGCACGCCTCGACAGCGGCGTCGTAGTCCCCTGTATGTCCGACCATGTCGGGGTTGGCGTAGTTGACGACGATTACATCGTGGTCTCCGACCGCTTCGACCGCGCGCTCGGTGACTTCGTACGCGGACATCTCGGGCTTCTCGTCGTACGTCGGCACGTCGGGCGACGGCACGATTTCGCGCTTCTCGCCCTCAAACTCGCGTTCACGCCCGCCGTTGAGAAAGTAGGTGACGTGGGCGTACTTCTCCGTCTCGGCGATACGGAACTGCGTCAGACCCGCGTCGGCGAGTACGCTTCCCAGGACGTTCGCGGGCTGTTCGGCGGGATACGCGACGGGTATGTCGTACTCCTCGTCGTACGCCGTCATCGTCGCAAACTCCACGTCGAGTGCTGTCTCTGCGCCGTCTGCCCCCTCCCACTCCGGTTCGATTCCGTTTATCATCCGTGTGAGCTGACGTGCTCTGTCGCCGCGGAAGTTGAAGAAGAAGACGGAGTCGCCGTCGCACAGCGCGGGTGCATCGTCGATAACCGTCGGCTCCACGAACTCGTCGGTATCGCCGCGGTCGTAGGCGTCCTCGACAGCCTCGACCGGGTTTTCTGCGTGCCGTCCCTTGCGACACACGATAGCGTCGTACGCCGCACGCGTCCGCTCCCAGTTCTCGTCGCGGTCCATCGCGTAGTAACGCCCCGTTACCGTGGCGACGGTTGCGCCCGTCTCGTCCGCCTTATCGACGAGTTTACGCAGGTAGCCCACGGCGCTCTGGGGAGGGGTGTCGCGTCCGTCAAGGAAGGCGTGTACGACGACATCGTCGCCGCGTCCGCTCTCGTCGGCGAGTTCGAGGAGCGCGTGCAGATGGCGTTGCGCTGAGTGGACGCCTCCGTCGCTTACGAGACCCATGAGGTGGAAGCGGTCGCCCGACTCAACGGCGTTGATGAGGACATCGTTATCGAAGAAGGAGCCTTCCTCGACCCCGTCGTCGATGCGCGCCAGCGGCTGTTTGACGATACGCCCCGCGCCGATGTTGAGATGACCCACCTCGCTGTTACCCATCTGTCCTTCGACCAGCCCGACGGAACGTCCGTAAGTACGGAGCGACGATGTCGCGCCTTCCTCGCTCCATCTGTCGTAGTTAGGCGTGTCGGCGTTTGCGACGGCGTTACCGTCGGTCTCTTCGCGTTCGCCCCATCCGTCGAGTATCACGAGCGCGGCTTGTGTCACGCGTTGGGGTACACACGTAACCGGATTAAGACTGTCGTTACCCAGCGTCGCGTGACTGAAAAGCAGGTTTTAGTCTACGTAATGTATAACAGAATAGGTTTTCTACGTATCCGTATGCAAAAAACGCTGGTCGCGCTCGCAGTCCTCGTTGTTGCTGTCGCGGTGGGGTCAGCGGGACTCGTACTGATGGACGAAGGGGTAGCCGATGCGGGCGACGTATCGACGTTCTCGTCGGCGGACGAGTTCAGGAAGTATCTCGATAGCGCATCTGAGAACGCCGTGAACATCGGTGACAGCGTTCCGACACGGAGGACGAGCCGTACGTGGAACGATACCGCAAGCCTCGAAGCCGACGCGGCGCAGGGTGGTGTTGGAGGTGCGCCCACATCGTACGACGTTGACCGCGAGTCCGACACCAACGTGCAGGTTGAAGGGATAGACGAACCCGATATTCTCAAAACAGGAGACGGACGCCTGTTCTACTCCGGCGGCGACGAGACCAAGGTCGTTGACGCACTACCGCCGGCGAACATGTCTGTCTCCGAAAACCTGTCCGGGTCGGGCGATATGCTCCACGAGGACGGTAGGCTCGTCTCTCTGAACGGCGACGAGATGGTCGGCTACGGCGTTGACGGCGCGCCCGAACGCGACTGGTCGGCGTCGCTGAACAGCTCCATCCACGAGGCGCGTCTGTACGACGGCACCGTATACGCCGTCCTATCCGACGACGTGAACCGCGAACGACCGTGTCCGATACGTCCGATGTCCGCGCCAAGCGGTGATGTCGTTGTGCCGTGTGAAGATATCCATCGCCCCGACGAACCGACGAACGTTGACACGACGTACACGGTCGTCGCAGTTGACGCTTCGAGCGGCGAGGTAACGGGTCGCACTTCGTTCGTAGGTTCTGCCGCTAACTCTGTCGTCTACGTCTCGCGCGACGCGGTCTACGTCACCTACACGCGCGCCGAAAGCGAGGCGGACATAATCCTCGACTTCGCGCTTTCGGATGGGCGCGATATCTTCGACGACGCTACCTTGGAACGTATCGAACGTCTCGACGGCTACGAGCTTTCGGACCGCGCAAGGCGTGTTGAACTCGAATCTATACTCGACGACTGGCGCGACTCGCTCGATGAGGACGAACGTATCGAGGCGGAGAACGAGCTCGAAAACCGCATGCGAGACTACGTCAACGACAACCTGCGCGACTTCGAGACGACTCAGGTCGTGCGCGTGAACACCGAAGGTTTCGAGGTCGATGCGACGGGTAGCGTTCCGGGCGCGCCTCTCAACCAGTTCGCGCTCGACGAACACGACGACAGCCTACGCGTCGCCACTACCGTCGGCGAGTCGCTGTCGCTCCCCTCCGTTGAGTCGGAGAACGATGTCTACGTACTCAACGACAACCTCGAACGGACAGGGTCGGCACAGGGCATGGGCGAAGGACAGCGCGTCTACTCCGTCCGTTTTGTCGGCGACACGGGCTACGTCGTGACGTACAGACAGGTCGACCCGTTCTACGTACTCGACCTGTCGAACCCCGAAGCGCCGTCGGTTGAGGGCGAACTCAAGCTTCCGGGATACTCGTCGTACCTCCACCCGCTCGGAGACGACCGTGTCCTCGGCGTCGGCGAGGAAGACGGACGTGTCAAGGCGACGGTATTCGGCGTCTCGGACCCGACCGACCCGCGTGTCGAGGACGACTACATACTCGACGAGTACTCGTCCGATGCGGTCGGTAACCACCGCGCGTTCCTGCACGACGAACGACACGACGCCTTCTTCCTACCGGGTTCGCAGGCGGGTTACGTCTTCACGTACGACGACGGTCTCGAACTCGAAAAGGCGGTCAACATCACGAACGCTCAACGCGCCGCGTACATCAACGACTACCTCTACGTCGTCTCCGACCACGAGGTCGTCGCGCTCGACGAGAACGACTGGACGCGCGCAGGACGCATCGAGATAGGAAGCCGCGAACCGACGCCGTACCCGCGCCGTCCCGTGGAACCAACCCCCGAACCCACGCCCGACGTCGAACGTGACACACAAGGCGGCGGTAGCGCACCGTAACGCAGCGCCTTTTGCGGACGCCGACGTACTCTGTTCATGGAGATAGACGCTGAGTTCGTCGACGAATACCTTGACGTGTACGACGAAACACAGGGCGTCCTGCCCGAACGCCTCGAAGGGTTCGGACGCCTATACCGCGAACAGGGACATCTGACACAGGACGACCTGTACGAGATAGCCTACGAGTCGTCGACGCGTAGCGCACACCACGTACGCCGCAACCCGGAGCGCGTCTGCGTCGAGGTGACGGAGAACGTCCTCGCGCTCGAAGAGGACGGCGACGACTTCTCTCAGATTGCGCTCGTTTCGTCGCTGTACGGCTTCAAGGCTCCTACGGCGTCGTGCGTCGTCGCCGCACTTGCGCCCCAACGCCACGCTGTCGTCGACACGCGCGTCTGGGCTTCGCTCGAACGCGCCGGACGCGTCGAGGTCAGAAAGGAGACGTTCGACGCCTTCGACTACTGCACGATGATCGAAGAAATACGCGAGGTTGCAGAGGCTACGGGATACTCCCCCGTCGACGTTGGCTACGCGCTCTTCGCGCACGACTACGACGTGCGCGAGGGAACGTTGCATTAGCGGCGAACCGCAACGGGTTTGTGAACATCCCACATACGCCGGACCGTGCGATACGACGACGTAAGCCGTCTTGACCTCGACATGGAGTGGAAGCCCGGACACGTTGCCGTCTATCTCATCGAAGGCGCAGACGGCGTAGCGCTCGTTGACGCAGGCGTTGCAACCGAAGAGGGTCTCGACGAACTCCGCGCAGAGGTCGAGGCTGAGGGCTACGGCTTCGGCGACGTTGACGCCATCCTCGTTACCCATCCACACCTCGACCACGACGGGGCGACGCGCGCCCTCGCCGATGAAGGCGCGACGGTCTACGCATACGAGACGGTGCCCCGCTCCTTGAACGCCGACGAGGATCCCGAAAGGATACGTGACAACGTCCGCGAGGCAGGCATGCGCGGTGCGGCTGTTGACGAAGCCGCGGACCGTTGGCTGGACAGCGTACGCGACAACCGTGAACACCTTCCCCCCGACGAAATCGACGTTCTCGTCTCCGACGGCGAAACCTTCGAGGCTGTCGGCGAGGTCTTTGAGGCGGTCCACACACCGGGGCACCAGCGCGACCACATCTGTTACGTCTCCGACGACTTCGTCTTCGCCGGCGACGCCGTCGCGGAGTCGTTCCGCCCCGTCATCTACCACGCCGGCTTTGACGACGGTATGTGGGACGCGGTCGAGGCGCTGTACGGTACCTTCGATAGACTTGACTCGCGCGCCCCTGAGGTTGACCGCGTCTTCCCGGGACACGGTCCCGTCTTCGACGAACTCGCCGACGCCGTCGACGGCGCACGGTCAAGCCTCGATGCCCTCGTTGAGGATGTCTACGCGCAGGTTGAGACGCTCGACGCACCGACGGCTCTCGACGTTACGGTGACGCGTATGAAGCCCGACCACGAGGTCGGCTACGTCATCTTCGACAACCTCGGCGCTCTCGGCTACCTCGACGCGACGGGGCGCGTCGAGTCTTGGCACGAGGACGGACGCCGCCGTTTCGACGTAACGGAACCCTGATACGCCGTCGCTGGCTCTCTCCTCTATGCCGGAACACGTCGAAGGCTCCGAGGGCGTCTACGTCGTCGACACGCGTATGTTTGGTGTCGAGGAACAGACCGCCGCCTTCGTAATCGACGCCGACCGTCCCGCCGTTGTCGACACGGGACTTGAATCCGACGCACCGCGCGTCGTCAAAGCCGTCGACGAGATAGGGATCGAACGCGAAGATGTCGAGTACGTCGTCGTGACCCACGTTCATCTTGACCACGCAGGCGGGGTCGGCCTCGTCGCCGAAGCGTTCCCGAACGCCACCATCGTCGTCCACGAACGCGGCGTCAAGTACCTCGTGGACGACAAAAGCGCCCAACGTCTCGTTGAGAAGGTCCATGAAGCCGTGGGACCGCTCGCCGACGCCTACGGAGGCATCGAGACGGTCGCGCGCGACCGGGTTGTAGGCGTATCGCCTCCCGACGCGCTCGACCTCGGCGACCGTACGCTCGAAGTCGTGAAGGCGGAGGGGCACGCGCCGCACCACTTCGCCCTGTACGACGACGCGTCGCGCTCCCTTTTCGTAATCGATGAGGGGTGCGCGTACGTCGACGGACGCGAACTACCCACGACGCCGCCGCCCGACTTCGACCTTGACGCGACACTCGAAAGCTTCGAACGTTTCGAGGGATACGACGCCGAGACGCTCCTGTACGGACATTACGGCGTCAACTACGACGGGGTCGACGCGATACCGCACCACCGCGAGGCGCTTCTCAACTGGGTTGATGAGATACGTACCGCGCGCGATGAACACGACGACACCCACGAAATCGTCGACGCCGTCGTTGAGAACCACCCCGAAGCCGCCGAAAACGAGATAACGCGACAGGTGATGGAGCGCGATGTCGGCGGCGTCCTCGGCTACCTCAGAGACGGTCCTTGAGCTTTTCGAGCGCCTCAAGACGGCGCTTCAGAAGGAAAGCGACCACGAGTGCGACGAGCAGAGCGCCCGCAAGCGCGAGTCCGAGCACGTCGCCGTCGGTCACCGTACCCCCCTCTTTACCCTCTCGTCGCCTGCATCCGGCACCGGTCCGTCCCAGTACACGGTTTGGTAGACCGACGGGGCGCTCAAAAGCCTTCGTCAGACGGACGCGTGACACCGACGCACGTCTTATTATGCCGAGGAACGTACGGTTCCCATGGGCGTCGCTGAAGTCGCAAAGAGACAGGCGACAATACTCGGATTCGTCGCCGTCGTCTTAGTACTCCTGTTCGTCGCGGTCGCCGTCGTGCCTTTCAACCTACTCCCCTTCTACATCGGCGGCTGGATACTCACGCTCTTCGGTACAGCGATGAACGAGACGCGTATCGCCGACGGACCCGCGGGTGCCGTTCCGTTCGTCCTCAACGGTGTGGCGCTCTTTCTCTTCGTCGCAGTCGCCTTCAAGAGCTTCGACTTCGGTAACCTGCCTGCAACAGCCGCCGGACTCGTCGGTGTCTTCGCCGTCGTCTACAGCATGAGTCTCTGAGTCGCATCGTAGAGGTTTTTACGTTGGGTGTGCTACGACGCGAACGGATGACAGAGAAGGCAGTAAAGAAAGAGTTCGACGGCTACGTCAAGTCGGTATCCTTGAAAGCGCTCGACGAACTCGACCCTACGCAGGTCGTCGACGTTAACCTCCCCCCGGACCGGATAAAGTCGCTCCTCAGGGACGAGATAAGGCAGGAGATGGCGCGCGTCAAGTCGGGGTTTCAGGAGCAGTCCGACTTCATCGTAGAGACGGCGGCGAACGGGGGTGCCACGGAAGAAGACAAGGCGAAGTTCCTCGAACTCGACCTGTACTACTCGAACTACTTCGGCGACGAGGAACGCAAGAAACAGTTCGGTGACGAACTCGGAGAGTACTTTGAGGAGACCGTCGAGAACGTGGCTCCCCTTGTGGCGTCGGATGAGGAAGAGTTCTGGGACGCCGTTGCCGAGACGTACGACGAGGACGAGGCTGTCGATGTGCTACAGAGCTACTTCCGTCGGTCGGATATCCTCAAAAAATACACCGATGAGATGGTCCTCACGATGGCGCTCGACACGGGTCTGCCGATAGAGGAGGTCGAGTACACCGAGGAAAGCGTCCGTGTCTTCGCAGAAGGCGAGGCGGAGATGCGCGGTCGCATCGAGGAGCAGGCGAACCTCGTCTACGACTGACTACAGGTCTACGCTCGAAAGGCTCGACTCTATCTGTTCGAGTTCGTCGTCGTGGAGTTCGACGCGCGACCTCATGGTTTCAAGCTCCTTCTGTAGCTCCCTCATTCGGACGTACATAAGGTAGGTGAATCCGAGCGCCACCACCAGAAGGAGCGTGAGTCCGACGACCAACGCTGTAGTTACCATACGGACGACATGCGCCGCTCACAAATAAGCTCGTCGCAAAACGAAGGGATGAGATTTACCTAGTTACTCGTCGATGTGTTCGATGCCCTTTTTAGAGACGTTGG
>JBKHFQ010000021.1:0-11283 GCA_046540135.1 Halobacteriales archaeon | reverse complement strand
GTCGTTTGCGAGTGACGGCGGGAAGTTATCTATGTCGCGTAGGGCGTCGCGCACCGTCTTTTCGGGATTGTCGACATCGAAGGTACGGTCGCAGAGTATCTCGATACGCCCGTTGTACATGTCCATACCTATCTCGTCGCCTATCTCGCGCAGGTCGCGTCCGTCTACCAGTTCCACACCGACCTTCTCGGCGTACTCACGTGCGGGCGACGTGAACCGTCCCGTCGTGACGACCATACCGCGCGTCCCGCCGTCGTGGTCGTAGGTCGACGCCGCCGAATGTAGCTTCTGCACGACGGGTCGCCCGACTGTTCCGGTGTGTTTACACTCAACCACGACCGCGGTTCCGTCGGAGTCCTCGGCGACAACGTCGCGTCCCTTGTCGCCGCTTCTGGGTAGCTGATGAACGTTTTCGTAGCCGAGCTTCTCAAGAATACGGACGGTCTTTTCTTCGAACTCGTAGCCGGAGAGTTCGTCCAGGAGCGTCATCGGTTGGTTGCGTCGGGGTACGCGGCGGGAGAAAGTAACGTTTACGACCCCAAAACCGAGTTACCGACCTATTCCTCAGCCGGAAAGACGGGGGCGAAGAGTCAGCCTAGCCTCTTTTCGTGGAACTCGACAGGCACGCCACCGCCTTCGAGAAGACGGCTCCGGAACGCGGCGTCACATCCGTCGCAGAGTTCGACGAGCGCCGCCGTCCCGACGAGACGCGAGACCTGAGCGCCGGGTTCGCGCCCGTACTCGCGCACCTCTGCGACCGCCGTCTCCCCCTCAACGCCGGCTTCGTCGGCGAGGAACGATGCGGCGTCACGGACCGACATTTCGCCCGTCTGTAGCTTTACGTCAACGAGGGCGCGGCACGCGGAGACAAGGCGGTTGCGCGCGACGTAGGCGTCGAAACGGGCGTCGCCGAATCCGCGTTCGACCGCGAGATGTTCGACGTACCCCTTCCAGCCTTCGGTAAAGTCGTCGCCGAAGGAGTTGAAACGTCCTGCGAGGACGACCGCCTTCGACGTGCCCGCTGTCTCGAACGTTCTCTGGAGGTGCTCGCCGGGATACAGGTCCGTCACGGCGCGTCCGGCTATTTCGGCGCGTGGATGGTCGCCCGACGGTGTGATGTAGTAAGCCGGCGTCTCGTCGCCGAACGGCGTCGGCTCTAAGTAGGCTGTATCGGGCACGAGGGGTGCTACGTACTCCGGTGTCTCGGCGACGTTGACGCCCTCCTCCGGGAGTTCGACGACGGACGACGCGAACGCACGCGCCTCCCGCGTCGCTTCGACATACTCGTCGAGGACGGCGTTGGGTGCGGGACGGTCCGTCTCGACAGCGTCGACGGCGTCGGTGGGTTCAGCGCCCATCGCCTCAACCGCGTCGGCGAGGGAGTCGTTCGCAGTCTCTATCTCGTCCTCGGCGAGCTTGACTATCTCGTTGGACGACGGAAGACGACGACGCGCGAGGAGTTCGTCGAGAGCCTCGCGTCCGACACGCCAGTCGGTCGTCGTTTCGAGGGATTCGAGCCATTCAAGATGTTCGTCGATGGCGTCGACCGTCTTCTCGCAAGCCACGCTGACGCGGTAGGCGAGGTCCTGACGCTCCATCCCGCCCGCCTCGTCGGCGATCAACTGGAGGAATCCGGGCACGGTCTCGCAGGCGTCCTTTTCGAGTTCGACCCACGCCTCGACGGGTTCGGCGACGCGGTCGCGCGACTCTTCGAGGTACTCGGGGACATCTTCGAGCCTTTCGGCGATACTCTCAACGCGTTCGTGGAACGGCGCGAAGTTACGGACGTAGAGTGGATAGACGAACGAGACGACGGCGTCCGCTGACTGCGGGTCGCGCTCCCATGCACGAATCTCGTCCATCTCGTACAGGTCGTAGTCAAGGCTCGCGCGCACGAGGTCGGCTTCGTACCCCTCGAAGCCGTCGAGTTCGTCGCGCAACGACCGCGCCGCGTCTATCTCCTCCTCTACCGACGCGTGCGTCCCGCCCGGTAGGGCGTCGTCGTAGTTGTGGACGCCCAAGAGCGTGGCGACGTGCGGGTTACGTTCGAGTACTCCGTCAAGGTAGTCGTCCAATATATTGTCGAGCGTCATGGGATGAGTTACAGCGCGAGGCGTATATGGCTCACGCTCCGGCGACGGAGACGACGACCTCACGCGTCCGTGGACCGTCGCATTCGACGAGGAGTACGCTCTGCCACGTTCCGAGCGCGAGCTCGCCGTCCTCGACCGGCACCGATACGTCCGGACCCACGACCGTCGCGCGCAGGTGCGAATCCGCATTTCCGTCGAGTCTGTCGTGTGCGTGCCCCTCGTCCGGAACGAGGTCGCCGAGGAAGCCTTCGATGTCGCCGACTAGACGGTCCTCGTTTTCCTGTACGACGATGCCCGCCGTCGTGTGACGCACGAAAACCGTGCAGACGCCCGTCGCGGCGTCGGGTACTGAGTCGCGTACACTGTCGGTGATGTTGATAACCTCGGTCCGCGAGTCCGTTTCGACTTCGAAGCTACGCACCGTCCTCCTCCGCCTCAGCGCGTTCGACGAGTTCGCGCGCCCTCTCCTCCGCCTCGGCGACGACGGCGTCCTCGTCAAGGGTCTCTATTCTTCGGTCCTCCATGAGCACCTCTCCGTCCACGACAGTATGGACCACGTCCCTCGCGTTCGCGGCGTAGACCGCGTGCGAGACGAGGTCGTGGCGCGGCGTGAGATGGGCGGCGTCAAGGCTGACGACAGCGAGGTCAGCGGGTCGTCCTTCCTTGATAACGCCGGCGTCCGTACCCAGAAGCTCCGCACCCCCCCGTGTCGCGGCGTCGAGTGCGGCTTGAGCAGGTACAGCCGAGGCGTCGCCCTCGCGGTTCTTGGCGACGAGTGCGGCGCGGCGCGTCTCCTTGAACATGTCGAGCGTGTTGTTCGACGCGGGTCCGTCGGTTCCGACGCCGACGGTCACGCCCGCTTGGAGCATGTCCGCAACCGGAGCGGTACCCGAAGCGAGCTTCATGTTCGCCGATGGGCAGTGCGCGACGCCGACACCACGACGCGCGAACATCTCTATATCGTCCTCGTTCAGATGGACACCGTGTGCGACGTAGGCGTCGCCGTCGAAGAACCCGAGCGAGTCGAGGTAAGCGGGGGGGCGCTCGCCGTGCGCCTCGACGGAGTCTTCGACCTCGCCCGCCGTCTCGCTGAGATGGGTGTGCAGAACGACCCCCTCTTCGCGCGCTGACCTCGCGGCTTCTCGGAGCGTCTCTTCGTCACAGGTGTACGGCGCGTGCGGGCAGAGCATCGTAGAGACGCGTCCGTCCGCGGAGCCTTCGTACCGGCGGACGAAGTCTACGCCTTCGCGTAACTCTTCGCGTGCCTCCTCATCGTCCTTTCCGACCGTGATGATTCCGTATCCGAGGGCGGCACGTAGACCCGAATCCTCAACCGCATCCGCTACCTCACCCATCTCGAAGTACATGTCGGCGAAAGCCGTCGTGCCGCCGCGTATCATCTCAACGGCGGCGAGCTCTGCGCCGGTGCGGATGTCCTCGGCGGTTAGGTGCGCCTCGATGGGCCAGATGTGGTCCTCAAGCCATGTCTGTAAAGGCAGGTCGTCGGCATAGCCGCGCAGAAGCGACATAGAGGCGTGCGTATGGGCGTTCACCATTCCGGGAAGAACGAGGCAGTCGGACGCGTCGAGGACGCGGTCGGCGTCTTCGATATCCCCGACCTCGGCGATACGTCCGTCGCGCACCCCGATGTCGGCGCGCACGACGGTCCCGTCGGCGTAGACGTGTCCGTCTTCGACGAGTAACTCCATGCACGACCGTCGTCTGCCGAAGCCTAAAGTGCGTCGGTAGACTACTTCCGGCGATGCGAGTTAGGGTAGAGACTCCCGCACGCCTACACTTCGGCTTTCTCGACCTGTCGGGAGAGACCGGACGGCTGTACGGGGGCGTCGGCGTCGGTATCGACCGACCCCGCGCCCTCGTCGAGGCGGAACGAGCCGACGGCGTCGTGGTGAACGCCGACGACGCCGCCTACTTCGAGAACCTCGTCCGCGACGCGGTCGAGGCGCTCGACGTTCCGGGAGCTTATCTTGAGGTCCAAGACGCGTTACCCCGCCACGTCGGTCTCGGAAGCGGTACACAGCACGCCTCGGCGGTCCTCGAAGCCGTGGCGCGCGCCAACGGCGTTGAGGCTACACGCCGTCACGTACGCGAGATGGGGCGCGGCGTCCGTTCAGGTGTCGGACGCGCCGTCTTCGAGGACGGCGGCTTCGTCGTCGACGCGGGACATCCCGTCGACGCAGACCGTCACGAGCGTCGCGTCCCTTCGGTCGCGGTTCGACATGACCTACCATCGGAATGGCGTTTGGTCGTCGGGGTCCCCGACGGGGCAGGGGCGCACGGTGAGACGGAGGAAAGACGCATGCGGCGGGTCGTCAGCGACCCCTCCGGGACGGGGGACGCCGTACGGCGTGCTTTCTTGGGGCGCGTGCTACCCGGCGCGGCGGAAGGGAACGTCGAGTCCTTCGGAGAGGGCGTTGCCGAACTGGACCGTCTCAACGGCGAACTGTACGCCGACGAACAGGGGGGCGTCTACCACGAGAGGTCGGAGCCTTTCGTCGAAAAGTTCTCCGCCCATGACGCCGTAGCGGGCGCGGGTCAGTCCTCGTGGGGTCCGTCGTTCTACGCCGTGACGACGAAACGGGATGCCGAGGCTGTCGCCCAATCTATCGAGGTGGAGACGTACGTTGCATCGGTCGACAGACAAGGGGCGCGCGTCAGTCTTCTCGTTTAATCGCGTCGGTAATACGGCTACGGAGCGACGCCGACCTGTCGCGCGACAGGTATATCGCGGTTTCGCCATCTTGGTAGTAGTTCCCAACATGCCTCTCAACCTCAAAGCCGAGGTGACGATAGAACTCGACGGCGTTTTTGTTCGAGACGCGCGTGTGGCAGGTCAGCTTGTCGTGGTCCTCCGCCGTCATTTCGACGAGTCCCCTTCCGATACCCTCGCCGCGCCTGTTGGGGTGGACGGCGAGGAACAGGACGTATCCGTCCCCACGCACAACTGTGAAGCCCACCGCACCCTCGTCGTCAAGGACGACATACGCCGTGTTCCGCTCGTACGCCGACGAGAAGAAGTCCCAGGTCTGACGCAGAAAACCCTCCTCACGGCGTATCTGTTGTTTCACCTCCCAGACCTCGTCAAGATAGGAGGTGTCGTCGGGCGGGCTACGCTCGTAACGCACTACAGGGCTTACGTAAGGACGTAATATAACTCCAACGGGTGTTCAGGGAGGATCAGGTCTCGTCTCCGTGTCTGCATCCGTCACGATGACCAGCTTGGGTTCGTCGGCTGTCTCCGGGCATTCGTCGGCAACCTCGACCGGAACCGACTCACGGTCGGCGAAGGCTTCGTGTAGGTCGTCGTCCTCCCGGTCGTAGAACGTACCTGGGCTAACGACGACGGCGAAGCTACGTTCCCCGCCGCCCGCGAGGCGCAGGTTGTACGGCGAGTCCTCGTACCTCACGTTGGCGAACTCCATTTCGGGCGTGTAGACGCAGCCTTGGACGTTCGGGAGTTCGGCTCGGCGCGACAGGACGAACGGGTTACTTGCTGTCGTTTCGCCCACCGTGACGGTGTCCCGTACGTCCTGAGGCACCTCGACGGTGTCGTTGAAGTCGTGGGTGTAGGTTGGCTGTGCGCCCGCGACGTCGAAGGCGAGCAACGCGATGAGTAGGAAAACGACGACTGCGATACCGCCCAAGGCTTTGCGTCTGTCGATATCGAGGAGTTCCTTGTTGAGCGCGTAACCCAAGGCAACGAAGAGAGCCGAGGAGCCTGCGAGTATGGCGAGGAAGCCGAACTCACCGAGGTCGTACGTCGCGAAGACGTACGCGACGGCGACGACGTACGAACCCGCTGAGAGGACGTAGAGAACGGTGTCGAGTATGTCAACACGGACGTACAGAGCCGCGAGTAGGAAGGCGACAAAGCAGAGTAGGAGAGAGACAGCGGTCGTAGTCGGCGAGAGGTCTTCGAGTACAGCGAAGCCGAAGTAGACGACAGAGGCGACTCCGAGTATCGTGCCGACCGCGTACAGTATCTCAACGGGGTCGATTTTGGTGTCCATGAAGGACGTTAGGACACGTGTCACTTATTTCCGAGGGTAGCTGAAAAAGATATTTGCGCATACACAGGCTACTTGTACCGCGACGTTCAACAGAGTGCATGATTATAACGCGTCGTGGATTACTGAGGGGCGCTGCCGGCGCATCGGTCGTCGCCCTTGCAGGATGCGTCGACCCGCGCGCTGTTCTGACACTCGAAGAGGTGGACGACGCAGAACTCGCCGACAGGGTTGCCGAAGACGTCGAAGGAACCGACGGCGAAGACGCCGTCCGACGCGCCGTCGAAAACGGTACGTACACGACGGGCGGCGACTCATCAGGTCTCGAACCGCCTATCGAAGCCGGAGAGGTCGTCTACGAGGATGTGTACTACGACCTTTCGGTTGAGGCGACGACTGTTGCCGAAGACCGTCTGTACGTTCTACGCGTCGAGAACGTCGGTTCCGGGTCGGTTAACGACGAAGTAGCGTACGACGAACTCCCCGAAGCCGACCGAAACGCGCTCTTGGAGGTTTTTGAGGAGGAGGATGCAACCGACGAAGGTTTCGAGGATGGCACCGAGTACCCGTACACCGAGGACGAACACGCCGACTCCGTACTCGTCGACGGCGCGACGGTGGTCCGCGACGGGTTGCGGTACGAGGTCGAAGCGGAGCAACGTCGCACGATAGAGAGACAGGAGTTCACGTACACCGCCGACGAAATCGCGGACAGCGCAGAAGATTTCGGCGGTTGGGCACGCGACAAGTACGGATTTACCCTCGACGGTCTGTCCGACGAAGAACGCTCCGTCGTCGAGGACGCTATCGACGGCGGGTACTACGAGGGAAGCACGACGGACGCCTTCGAGTCGCTCGTCCGGCGGTTCCGCGAACACCGTGCGGTTACGAGCGACGAGTTCGGCGGCGAGTGGATTGTTGAGTACGAAGGGGCGACGTACTTCGCAAACGTTTCGCACCCGTCGTCGCTCGTAGAGGACGGGTAACCTAACCTCTCAGCGCCTCGACGGGGCGCTCGTTCGCCGCCTTCCATGCCGGATAGACGCCGCTCAGGAGCGAGATGAGGACTGCGAACCCCATGGCGATAGCCAGATACCGTAGGTTTCCGGCGCGTAGCACCATTAGGGCGTCGTCAAGCATGAAGTGGTTGATGACACCCCCGACTGCGAGGCTTATGACGACGCCGACCGTACCGCCGACGACACCGAGTAGCGTCGCTTCGGCGAGGAGTATCTTGAGTACGCTGGTTCGCTGAACCCCGACGGCGCGTAGCACGCCTATCTCCTCGCGGCGCTCTACGGTCGACATCAGCATGACGTTGAGTATGCTCACGCCCGCGACGAAGAGCGAGATGGAGCCGACGGCTATGAGGAACAGACTGAGTAGGCGTTGCTGTGACTGAACCTGCTCTATCAGGTCGCTGTTCTCCCGTACTTCGACCACCTCCTCGCGCCTGTTGAGGCTCTCGTTTATCCGTTGCGCCGTCTCGTTCGCGGCTTCTGCGGAGTCCTGTTCGACGACGACCCTCGAATACCCCTCGTCCCTTAGAAGTTCTTCAGGAACCACGAGGTTGAAGTTGGGGTTTACCGGAGCGGTCCAGGGTTGCTCTTCGAGCGTTCCAACGACACGGTAGGAGGAGTTGTCGACGGTTAGCGCGCTCCCGACGTTGACGTCGGCTGTTTCGGCTAAGCTACTGCCCGCAAGAACGCCGCGCGAAAGGCTTGCGGGAACACGCCCCTCAGAAGCGTTGAACAGCGCACCCGGATTCTCAACGGCATAGACGGTCCTCGACGTCGCGTCGTCGCCGTACTCTATCTCGACCACCTCCTCCTTGATAGCTATGACGCTCGCGCCCGCAGAGGCTTGGCGAATGTCGCGGAGTTCGCGGTCCGAGAGCGTGTCCTGTGTCACAGTCCCCGCACCGAGTCCAGCAGTCGTCTCGGTCGCCGGTGCTACCTCCACCTGGTTCGCGGCGTCCCCCATGTTCTGCATAAACCCCGCTTGGAGCGTGAAGCCGAGTATGCCGAGCGACGCGATGGCGACGACGCCGATTACGATGCCGAAGCAGGCAAGACCCGAACGCAAAGGGTTGCGCACGAGGTTACGTCGCGCCATCAGCAGGCTCGGAAAGAGACGGTAGAGACGTCTCAGACTATCACCCCGTCGTCCAACTGCACGTCGCGGTCGGAGTAGCTCTTGACGCGTTCGTCATGTGTCACCGCGACGACGCCTACGCCTTCGTCACACAGGTCGCGTATCAGCTGAAGAGTATCGGCGCCGGTCTCCTTGTCGAGGTTTCCCGTCGGTTCGTCGGCAAGTATGACGTCGGGCGAGTTGACAAGAGCGCGCGCGATGGCGACGCGCTGTTTCTGTCCGCCCGAGAGTTCGGGAGGCTTGTGGTCCTTTCTGTCGCCCAGACCGACCTTTTCGAGGAGTTCGGATGCGCGTCCGCCGCTCCCACCTCCGAAGACCGTCGGCGCTTCGACGTTCTCCTCCGCCGTCAGCGAAGGTATGAGATAGAAGTACTGGAAGACGAAGCCCACGAACTCCTTCCGTGCGTGTGTGCGCTCTCTTTCATCAAGGTCGGTGACATCGTCGCCGTCGAGACGCACGACGCCGTCCGTGGGTTCGTCGAGAAGACCGAGTATGTTGAGCATCGTCGTCTTGCCACATCCGCTCGGTCCCATGACGGTCACGAACTCGCCGCGTTCGACGCCGAAGTCGACGCCTTCGAGCACGGTTAGCGTTTCGTCGCCGCTGTCGTAACGTTTGGCTACGTCTTCGAGTTCGGCTATACGTGTCATCCGCGTCTCCTCCAGCCGTACGCGACGATACCGGCGACCAGAGCCGCGAGGACGGCGAAGACCCATGTCGGTGTTCCCGACGAACCCTCGTCGGTTTCGGGCTGTTGACCTGCCTGTGACGGGGGTTCGGTGGAGCCTGTTCCCCCATAGCTTACGTTATGTACGCGTTCGTAGCTCTCGCCGTCGGCAACGTAGCTTACCCGCACGGGTATCTCGGAGACGTTACCCGTGACACGTGCGTTTAGTTCGAACGTCCCGAAGTCGCTCGCCGGTACGGTTCCGACGAAGTAGTCTGACTGGGGCGACGCGGGTTCAACGTTCGGTGTGTCGACGACCTCGACGACGACGCCCTGTGAATCCTCGACACCGACGTTGCTCGCGCTACCCGTGACTGTCACCGTTCCCGACCCTTCCACAGACGTACCTGTGAGACGGACGTTCGAACGCGGTGTATAGTCGAGCGCCGTAGTCGCAGTTTCGCGTTCACCTCCGAGTTTATACGAAGCGACGAGTTCCACCGTCCGCTCGCGCTCGACACCCGTAACGTTCATCTCGACCGTTTCTGACGAATGCGCGTCAACATCGCCTACATCAACCGACGAAGCCGCGTCGCCACCACGAACACGGACGTCCTGAACGGCGGCGTTGCCGAGGTTTGCAACGGTAGCCTCGATACCGTTCTCGGACGGCGATGCGCGTAACACGAGTTCGTGGTCGCGCTCCTCGAAACGTACCGGAGTCGTGTCCTCGACGGTCAACGAGTTGCCGTTGGCGTTTGTGTAACTCGACGAGACGGTCACGTCCTTGACGTCCGCCGTGTCGGACGATACGAGGACGTCGACGGTCTCTGTCTCTCCCGGTTCGAGTCTGGGCAGGAATCCGTCCTCCTCGGTCGTAACTCCGTAACCCTCGGCTGTCGCCGTCAGACCGCGTATCTCCTCGCCGCCTCCGTTCGAGACCTCGACCTCAACAGGGTTCCAAGCACCCACCGCGGCGGAGTCTGCCGAAGCTTCTACGTCCACGGGGCTGTCAACCACCTCGACGGTGACGGGATGACGGATGTTTCCGACACCTTTTCCCCCGATGGTACCGCTCGCCCGTATCTGAAACTCCTTCGTACCTTCCGAATCGAACGTCATGGTAAGCGGTACCCGTATCTCCCCATCGGGTTTGATGGTGCCGAGGTCTGTCGCGGTGACGGTTTCCGAAGTTTCCCAACGCACGGCGCTTACCTGACTCAGGTCGAACGGTGCGTCCCCACCGTTAGCAACCGTAGCCTCTACCGTCACCGTCTCACCGACCTGCGGCGTCTCCGGGGTTAAGTTGACGTCCGTGACATAGATTCCCTCACCGTCCTGCGCCGAGACGGCAGGAGCCGCGACGGTTAAGACGACAACAAAAGCCGCAGCGGCTACCGCAGTTACGGCTCGCATCAGTAGAATACCCCCATGATACGGACAAGTATAGCGGAGCCTAACAGGTCCCACGCTACGAGGAAGACCGCCGCAGCAACAGCCGGTACCGCTGCGCGTCGTAGTTCAAGGTCCTGAACGTGTTTCAGACCGAAGCTCCAGATGAACGCCTGCCAGCCGATGAGTGCGTATCTGAAGCCGCGCATACCCGCCGAACGGAGCGTATCAAAGACCGCCGTCTGCGCATCCGCGGCTTCCTGTACACCCGATGGGTCGGTTCCGCTGAGTAGGTGGTACGTGATGCCAAACGTCACCAACGTCCCGACAAGCGCGGGAACAAACCCCCATCCCGCGACAGCGACCGTATCCGAACCGCTCCCCTCTCCGCCGAGGTACGTCGAAACACCAACGAGAACAGCGGCGATTACGAGCCACGAGACAAACGGCGTGACGAGCGAAGGGAGCGTGAAGAGAACACGCATCCCTCCCGCACCGCCCGCCGAAGCTGTGTTTCCGCCCGCCTCCATAGCCGAAGCCGTGTAGTTGCTAACATACAGGCTTCGTGCAACGGTTACCACTCCTATCAGCAGAACGACAAGCGCAGGAAGCCATAGACGCGGGCTTTCCACCTCCTTCCCGAAGAAGCCGTCGGGGTCAAGTACGAGGTCATACATCCTGTGCGCCATGCTCATCACCGTATCCGTAATCTCTCTTTTGTCGTAACTGCATCATGACGCGTCTTGCCGACTTCGGCTAAAGTAGATGGCGTAAGCCAAAAAACTCGTTTTACATATCCCGCGTCTCAGGACAGTTCGTTCCACGAGGCGCGGAAACGCTGTAGCGCCGTCAGGTTACCGACGACACCGAAGACGACGAGAAGCCATTCGAGCGCAGTCCTTCCCTCGACCAGAGGTACGAACGGCTGTATTACTCCGCCGAGTATGAT
>JBKHFQ010000020.1:0-11823 GCA_046540135.1 Halobacteriales archaeon | reverse complement strand
AGGTAGTCGCCCGTGAGTATCGCCGTCGGTACGTCCCACCGTACGTGGACGCTCTCCTCGCCGCGTCTCAGAGGGTCGTCGTCCATCACGTCGTCGTGTATCAGCGTAAACGAGTGCGTAATCTCGACGGCGAGCGCAGGCGGTACCGTGTCGCGCGGCGAACGCCCGAAGGCGTCCGCAACGAGCATCAGGAGCGCGGGACGTAGCCGTTTCCCACCTGCGGTCAGTAGATGCTCCGCCGCATCGTGTACCCGTAGGTCACCGAGCGGCAGACGGGCGTTGAGTGCCTCGTTGACTAGACGGGCGTTCTCCCGGACTGCGTCGGGAACGTCTGTCACGGTTACTCCGTGATAGTGACGCTGTCGCCGTTGCGCAGTAGATGTGCGTCACGACCCATCTTGTAGCCTGTTTCCTCTGCCATGTCGATGTACTTGCTCCTGACAGAGGCGGTCTGGTGCGCCGGAACGACGTGTTCAGGCTGGAGCCAGTCGAGCAGGTCGTAGTGCTCGTCCCCACCCATATGTCCCGAAACGTGGATATCGGGGTAGACGCGCGCGCCCTGCATACGCAGAAGCTTCTCGGCTTGGTGGCGCTGTCCCTCGTTTATCGGCGAAGGTATGATGCGCGCGCTGTAGACTATCTTGTCGCCCTGCTCTATCTCGTACGGCGTGTCGTCACGCGCCATACGCGTCAGCATCGCGCGCGGTTCGCCCTGATGCCCCGTCACGATGGGGAGATAGTTCTCCTTGCCCTCATCCATGACGCGTTTCATCGCACGCTCGATGCTCCGCCGGTGACCGTACATACCCACGTCGGGGAACTCGACGAGGTCCATGCGCTCGGCGATACCCGAGTACTTCTCCATGCTCCTTCCGAGCAGAATCGGACGACGGTCAATCTCCTGAGCGAACTGGAGGAGGCTCTTTATCCGGGCGATGTGCGACGCAAACGTCGTCGCCACTATACCGCCGTCGTAGTCCTCGAACGAATGGAGGAGGTCACGGAGCATCTCCTTTGCGACCTTCTCGCTCGGCGTCCGCCCGTCCTCGCCGGCGTTGAGCGCCTCCGGAATGAGGGCGAGAACTCCTTCGTCCTCCTGCCCTATCTCCTTGAGGCGGTCAATGTCTATCGGGTCGCCTATAACGGGCGTGTGGTCTATCTTCATGTCGAGTCCGTAGACGACGGCACCCTCAGGCGTGTGAACGACCGGGGCGATAGCGCCGGGTATCGAGTGCTGTACGTTGACGAACTCGATGGTGACCTTCGAGTTTATCTGTATGACCTCGCCCGCCTCCATCTTGCGTATCGGGTTGTCGAAGCCGAACTTCTTCTCGCCCTGAACCTGTTTCTTGACCAGTTCGGCGGTGAACGGCGTCGCAACAATCGGCGCGTCGTAACGGTGAGCGAGCTTGGGAATCGCGCCGATATGGTCGAGGTGCCCGTGCGTCGGTATGATAGCCTTCACGTCGCCCTCTATATCGCTCATGATACGGTCGTCTGGTATCCCGCCCATCTCGATAAGGTCGAGCGAGTGCATCGACTCCGTCTCTACGTTCTCGTGAAGAAGAATCTTCGAAAGGTCGATGCCCATGTCGAAGATTATTACGTCGTCGCCCAACCGAACCGCTGTCATCTGCTTGCCTACCTCTTCGTATCCTCCTACCGCTGTAATTTCGATCTCCATCTTGTCTTTCTCCGTTAAGTGTGATTGTGTTTTTAGATTGAAATTTGACCGCAGTTTAACGAACCTGTTTAAGGTACTCGCGTGTTCTACCGGTTACAACAGAACGGGTGTTACTAAGTTCACCGATATTCTCCGAGCCTGTGACGAACATCGCCGTCCGTAGCTCGGCGACGACCTGTTCGACGGCTTCGAGAGCCTCGTCGCGCCCTCGTGCGCCGGGCTTGAGGAACGGTTTGGCGAGACCGCCCGCCGACGCACCGAGCGTTATGGCTTTGGCGATGTCAAGTCCTGAGCGGACGCCGCCGGACGCGACGACGCACGGGTGTTCGTCCGACGCGAGCACCGTACTTGCAACCGTCGGAATTCCCCAGACACGGAACAGTTCGCCGAGGTTCTCGCCGCGCCGGTCGTCGTGAGCAGCGGCGCGGTACGCCTCGACGCCCGACCATGTCGTGCCTCCTTTGCCCGCAACATCGACGCAGTCGACGCCCGCGTCGGCGAGCTGGCGCGCCGTCTCTCCTGAGATACCGTTCCCCGTCTCCTTGACTATGATAGGGACGGACGCCTCGTCCGCGACGCGTTCGATTGCGTCGAGACAGCCGCGCGCGTCAACGTCTCCGGCAGGCTGTACGGCTTCCTGTAGGAAGTTGAGGTGGACAGCCATCGCGTCGGCGTCTATCATCTCGACGCACTCCTCGACGCCTTCGACGCCGTACTCGTCCAACTGCGCTGCACCTATGTTGCCGTAGACGAAGGCGTCGGGTCCGGCGTCGGAGTCGCGGACGACCTCGTATGACCGCCTGCGGTCGTCGTCTTCGAGCGCGGCACGCTGACTACCGACGCCCATGGCGACACCCGCTTCGTCTGCGGCGTATGCGAGGTTACGGTTTATCTTGGTCGCGTTCGGATGTCCGCCCGTCATGCTCTCTATGAAGACGGGGGCGTCGAGCGTCGCGCCGAGCATCCCGACGGAAGTGTCGACGTCGTCGAGATGTGTCTCAGGAAGCGCGTCGTGTACGAGCGAAACGTCGACGAATCCCGTACCCGGCTCCTCTACGTCCTCCTCCTTGACTATACGTATGTGGTCGTCCTTCCTCTCTGATGTTCCTGGCATACTACCTCCTTACGAGCGTGCCGACCTCCTCGCCATCAAGGTACGCGCCTATCTCGTCGGGTCCAAATACGCGCCCTCCGGACGGGAGCGAAAGCAGACGCTCAACCTTGCCGCGTATACCGCGTGTAACGTCATCGGTATCTCCGCTCAACTCCGTCAGTTCCCCAACGGAGGATACGCGCCCCATCCTGTCCCCCGTCTCGTCGAGGACGCCGCCTGCTGACGTACACATGCCGACGCGTTCGTCCTCCGCCGCAAGTTCGACGGCGAGTTCGTCGCCCGAAAGTACCGAGACGCCGCCGCGGGAGTCGGCGATTACGTCGCCGTGAGCGACGGGCAGAAACCCGGCGGTGCGGAGGCGTTCAACTGCGTCCGGGGCGATACACGTCCCACCGTCGCGCCAAGCACACGACGACGGATGGACGGGCAGGGCGTCGGTACCGTGGCGGTCAAGCGTCTCGACGACACGGCGGTTGAGACGGGCGACGGCGGCGTGTGTCTCGTACCCGCCCTCGCGCGACGGTGTGTCTTCGCCGATTCCGTGTCGTACAGCATGGGGGTGTCCGAACGAACCTGCGCCATGCACGAGTACGAGGTCGTCGGGCGCGGAGTAGGCTACGACTTTGAGGATGTCCTCGAAGTTTTCTGCTAGCACCTCCTCGTCGTCCTTCTCCGTGAGAACGCTACCGCCTATCTTGAGTATCACTCTGCGCGCACCCCCTGAGCCGGCGAGACGGCGTATACGTCCTGTGCCTCCTCCGCAACGGCTTCGCGTACCGGTTCGTCCGACGGATAAGCGACGACACATCCCGCGCCGCCCGCTCCTGTCAGCTTGGCGTTTCCGCCTTCATCGCGCGCCGCCCAGACCATGCGCGAGAGCGACGACGAGGAGACGCCGAGCGCGTCAAGTAGACCTTGGTTCATGTCCATCAGGTCACCAAGGGCTTCGAAATCTCCGTTTTTGACATCTTCGACTCCGCGACGTGACAGGTTGCCGATGGAGCCGACTATGTCGGACGCGACGCGATTCCCGTCAACGAGACGGGCGACGTTTTCGACCATCTCGCCCGTCGGTGCGCTACCGCCGTCGTAGCCGACGACGAACTCCGCATCCGGTGCGTCCAACCGTCGTCTCTCATCGCCGCCCACGACCACGTATCCGCCCATCGCGCTCGTGTAGGTGTCGGCGGGTGACGCCTCGCCCTGCACCGAGCGTTCGACTACGTGCGCCTCGCGTGCGACAGTCTCGGTTCCCATCGGTTCACCGAGTTCGCGCGCCGCGGCGTGGAGCGTCGCAACTGTAACAGCGGCGCTCGAACCGAGTCCTGCACCAACGGGCACGTCCGACTTTACCTTGACACGAACCGGCGTCGTTTCGTCGGCGCGTTGGCGCGCGCGGTCGATAGCCTCTCGGACGTAGGGCGAGTCGGGTAGGTCGTCGTCGGGGGCGGATTCGACGGTGACCGTTGCGCGTCTGTCAACGGCGAGTAGAACAGCGGGTTCGTCGTAGACGACGGCGTGCTCTCCGAGCAAAAAAGCCGCTCCGGGAGCGCTCGACCGCGCAGGCACCCCGCGTCAGACCTCCGGTTCGAAGTCTTCGAGCGTGTACTCCGTCTCGACGCCCCGCGCGTCAAGGAGTTCCTCCGCAAGGAGTCCGTAGACGACTGCGAGCGCCTTACGTCCCTTGTTGTTAGTCGGTATAACGAGGTCTACGTTGTTGGTGGCGTTGTTGGTGTCGCACATCGCTATGACGGGGATGCCGACGGTCACAGCCTCCTTGACCGCCTGTGCGTCGCCTATCGGGTCAGTGACTACGAGAACGTCCGGCTCTATGTAGCCGTCGTAGTCGGGGTTGGTGAGCGTCCCCGGTATGAAACGTCCCGAACGGACGCGCGCACCGGTTGCCTCCGCAAACGTCTCGGCGGGATGCTGTCCATACCGACGGGAGGACGTGACGAGTATGCTGGAAGGCTCGTAGTTTTCGAGGAAGTTCGCCGCGGTCCGCACCCGCTCGTCGGTCTTCGCAACGTCAAGGACGTACAGACCGTCCTCACGGACACGGTGGATGAAACGCTCCATATGTCCCGTCTTCTGCTGGGTGCCTATATGGACGCCCGACGAAAGGTAGTCGTCAACGGGTATGAGAAGGTCGTCCTCGCCCTCGAACGACTCCGTGGGCTGTGGTTCTTCCTCGGCGACTTCTTCCGCCTCTTCGGTAGCCTCCACGGTCTCTTCCTCTTGCTCCACCTGCTCCTCGTCGTCCACCGTCTCCTCGTCAGCCTCTGGCTGTTCCTGTGACATTCGTTATCGCTCCATGTCTCTCTGTATCCTTATAACTTCGTTTAGCTTTGCTGTACGCTCCCCTCCGACGGCACCGGTCTTGATGAACCTCGTGCCGAAGGCGACCGAAAGCGACGCGATGGTCGCGTCCTCAGTCTCGCCGCTCCTGTGCGACATAACCGTCTCGTATCCTGCGACGCGCGCCGCCTCGACCGCGTCGTACGCTCCCGTCACCGTCCCGACCTGATTCGGCTTGACCAGAACCGAGTTCGCCGCGCCTTCAGCGACGCCGCGTCCGATACGTTCGACGTTGGTCACGAACAGGTCGTCGCCGCAGATGAGCGCGTCGGTATCGTCGAGCCGATCCGTGAGACGCGCGAACGCCTCGAAGTCGTCCTCGCGCAACGGGTCCTCGACGTAGACGAGGTCGCCCTCGCGGACGAGCGACTCGATGTAGTCGATTTGCTCGTCGGTGTCGCGCGTCGTGTCGCCGTAGACGTAGGCGCAAGCGTCGTCGTCCCAGAGTTCGCTCGCTGCGACATCCAGACCTATACGTGTCTCGACATCCGCGGCGCGTTCGACCGCCTCGGCGACAACTTCGAGAGCCTCGTCGTCTTCGATCGACGGTGCCCACGCGCCCTCATCGCCCTTTCCGGCGCTAACGCCGCGTTCATCAAGAACCTCCTTGACCGCAGCGTGTACGGCGGCGTTCGTGAAAGCGGCTTCCTCGAAAGTATCCGCGCCCGTCGGCGCTACAAGGAACTCCTGTATGTCGGTTGCGTCGTCTGCGTGTTCGCCGCCCCCGACGACGTTTCCAAGAGGGACGGGCGTTGACGATGCGAACGTCCCGCCGAGATGGAGGTGTAACGGAACACCGAGTGCGTCCGCCGCGGACTTTGCCGTCGCCATGGAGACAGCCACGGCGGCGTTTGCGCCTATACCCGAAAAGTCGTCCGTCCCGTCCTCTTCGCGCAGAGTCTCGTCTACGGCACGCTGGTCCGCCGCGTCGGTTCCGACGAGAGCCTCGGCGGCTTCCCCGCCGCGTTCAACGGCGCGTTCGGCGGGTATCTCGACCGCCTCGTGTTCGCCGGTCGAAGCACCCGACGGCGCGGCGGCGCGTCCGAAGCCGTCCGTCGTCCGCACGTCCGCCTCAACCGTCGCGTTACCGCGCGAGTCAAGCACCCGGCGTAACGTGATATCTCGTATCTCCGTCGACGTCATCCGTCGCGCCTCACCGTTATGGGGAGAACGTCGCTCTCAAGCTCTTGACGCGCTATCTTGACCGGATTGTTCGTCTCCATCTCAACCAGCGGCGGCGCTCCCATCGATATCTGGAGAGCGCGCGCGCCTATGATACGCGCCCGTTCGTACCGCGTGTACCGCGTACTCATGCTCACTGGTAGGGTGCCACCGTGTCTACGAGGTCCTTGTGCGTGACGAGCATACGGCGGCAACAGTAACGGTTGATGCCGAGGTCGTCAAGTACTTCCTCGGCGTCCTCGCCGTCCTGCGTACGCTCCTTGTACTCCTCGTAATGCTCGCCGATGACGTTCCCGCACGTGAAACAGCGGACAGGCACCATCATGGTATCACCTGTACGACTTCTGGTACCGGGCGCGTGCACCCGGTCCGCCGAACTTCTTCGCCTCCTTGCGACGCGGGTCGTCGACCAAGAGCGAACGGTCGAACTCCATGTATGCGTCACGGAGTTCGGCGTCGCTCGTCCAGTCTACCAGACCGCGCGCTATCGCGGTGCGGACGGCGTCCGCCTGTCCGGCATAGCCGCCGCCCTCAACGTCGACCTCTATGTCGACATCGGCGCGCAGGTCGTCCTCAACGACCCGGAACGGTTCGGTCATCTTGAGCCGCGCGCTTTCGGGTTCGACGAACTCGACCGGCTTCGAGTTGACGCGCACGCGTCCTTCCCCCTCCTTCACCGTCGCACGCGCAACAGCCGTCTTCTTCTTTCCTGACGTGTTGACCGCTTCTACCATGTTACGTTAGCACCTATCTTGTCGCTTATCTCGCCGAGCGTTACGTAGCCGCCCTTGCCTATGTCGTCAACGACCTTGTCGGGCTCCTCAAACTCCTCTCCCTCGTACTCCGCGGGAACGTCGACGTAGAAACGGACGCGCGAGAGGGCGTCCTTGCCGCGCTGTTTCTTGTACGGGAGCATTCCACGCACGGCGCGGTTGGCGATGCCTTCGGGACGGCGCGGGTGGAAAGGTCCGCGGTCGACGCTTCGTTCGACCTTGCCCCGGTAGTCGTCGACGATTTCGCTCTTCTCGCCCGACACGACGACGTTCTCGGTGTTGACGACGACTATCTTCTCGCCGTCGAGCGACTCTGACGCGAGCGTGCTGGCGAGACGACCAAGGACCGCGCCTTCGCCGTCTATGAGCGTCGCTTCGTCGGCGTCGAACTCCGCCTCGCCCTTCATCGTACCACCCTCACGCCCGAACCGTCACTTTCCTCGACAAATTCGTCGAGCGGCACGGGTTCACCGCCGGCATCGGCTATCTTGTCGCGCGCCGACGACGAGAAGTCGAACGCCGCGACATCGACGCTCTTCGACAGAACGCCGCCGCCAAGCACCTTGCCCGGCACGACGACCGTCTCGTCTTCGCCCGCATACCTCTCTATCTTGCTCACGTTGACCTCCGCGCGGCTACGCGACGGAGAGTCGAGGCGCGACGCCAGTTCGCTCCAGACATCGCCCTCCTCCGACGCGCGTTCGCGCAGTCGTTCGATGAGGCTTACTAACCTCGGATTCTGTTTCGGCATCTTCGTTTCCTCTTGTTTGTGTGTTGTCCCGTCCGTGCGCCGGTTCGAGAGGCATGCGGAGCATGCCTTCGCAAACCGTAGAGGTTTGCGGACTGCCAGACGTAGTCTGGCAACCTCCCGCGGGTCCAGCGAGCGAACGGTGGGTGTTGATGCGTGGGACCGGATTTGAACCTCGGTCGCTTCCTCTCAGTTGCTCCCTGCTTCAAATCCGCTCCTACTTTCAAACTTTCTGCGTTCGTTTGATGCGTGGGACCGGATTTGAACCGGCGAACGTCTACACGACGGCGCCCTGAACGCCGCGCCGTTGGCCTGGCTTGGCTACCCACGCACGTGTTCATATGTTCTGTTGTCTCTATGTCGATACCTTGTCGCCCAACTCCGCGGCGCGTTGCGACAACGTCTCCGTCGCGCGCAGTACGAGTTCGGACGGTTTAAGCGACCCGTCCGACTCGACGTGGAAGACGAAGGCGTCTTCGACTTCCTCGACGCCGTACTCGTCGTACTCTCCCATACCGCGTTCGTGGGTGATGTCAACGAGTTCGCCGTCGGGCGTCTCTACGACGCCGCGGACGGCGTCGCGCTCCTCTCCCCCGTCCTCGACGAGACGGTGGAGGTGTTTGTAGCCGACCGAGACGCCGCCTTGGTGCTTGGCGTGGTCGCGCCCCTTGCCGAGACGCGCGATGCACTCGGCGACGACAGCCTGACCCGGCTTCAGCTTGATGAGGGGTATGTTCTCGTCGGCGGGTTGGACCACGGGGTCCTCGGATTCGAGGTCTGACGAGTAGACGGTTCGCTCCTCGTCGCCAGCCTCAACGTCAACGGACAGGACGACCTCCGTCGCAGGGTCGTGTTCCTCTGCGTCCTCGTCGGGTAGCTCGTAACTGTCGAGGTCGGTCGTCAGCGGCACGAGACCGAAACGGAGCGCGAGTACCTCGTCGAACATGACCGACGTGTTCTCGTAGAAGTCGACGGTGTCTATCGACAGCGTCGGCACGTCGGCGAGCATCGCGCGGCGGACGCCGTTTGCGAACGCGGCGCTCGCGTCCCTGACGACGAACTCCGCTTCGCGGTCTCCGAGTTCGACGAGTTCTACGTCCATCAGTTTCCGCGTCCCCTGCGTCCCTTAGGTCCCTTACAGCCGTCATGCGGTATCGGCGTCACGTCCTCGATACGTCCGATCTCAAGACCGGCGCGTGCAAGAGCACGTATCGCCGCCTGCGCACCCGGACCGGGGTTGGTGTTCATGTTCCCGCCGGGTGCGCGTATACGGACGTGTACGGTCGAGATACCGCGGTCCTGTGCAGCCTCAGCGACCTCCTCAGCCATCTGCATCGCGGCGTACGGCGTCGACTCGTTCCTGCTCTGCTTCACAACCGAACCACCGCTACTCTTTGCGAGCGTCTCCGCGCCGGTAAGGTCGGTCAGCGTTATGATGGTATTGTTGAGGCTCGCGTGTATATGTGCGACACCGACGCGGTCGGCGTTCTCAGGGGATTCTTCCGCGCTCATGCCTGTTCCTCCCCTGCACGCTCAGGGTGCAGTTCCTCGGAGAGAGGTGAGTTTCCGTGGAAGTCAACGTTGTTTTCCTCGTCGCGGTCGACCGTGTAGCTCGGCACGCGGACGCGCTGTCCCCCAACCGCGACGTGTCCATGCACGACGAACTGGCGTGCCTGTTCGACCGTGTTCGCCAGTCCGCGACGGTAGACGACCGTCTGGAGACGGCGCTCCAGAAGGTCTGTAACGTCAAGCGTCAGCACGTCGTCGAGCGTCGACTCCTCGCCTAGTACGCCGATACGTCGGAGGCGTCCGAGAAGCTGCTCGGTCTCGTCGGCGACGGCTTCCTCGGGTTCGCCGAGGAGGTTACGCGCCTCGCGCCTGTAACGTCGAAGCTCCGACTGAGCGCCCCAGAGCTCCTCCTTGTTCTTCAGACCGTACTCGTCAACGAGGCTGTGCTCGTCCTGTATCCGTCCACCTTGGAACGGGTGGTTCGGCGTCTCGTACTGTTTGACGTTTTTGCCTGGATAACCCATCTATTCTTCCTCCTCTTCGGCTTCCGCCTGAAGCTCGGACACCTTGACCTCGACCTCTCCGCCCGTACGTCCGGTCGACTTGGTGCGCTGTCCGCGAACCTTCTTGCCCTTGCGGTGTCGGATACCCTTGTACGAGCTTATCTTCTGCATGCGGTTGATGTCCTCCTCGCGCGTGATTTCGAGGTCGGAGCCGACGATATGCAGGTCGTCGCCCGTGTAGCGGTCCTTCTCTCGGTTGACCATCCACGAGGGACCTATGTCGCCGAAGCTCCGTATTGCGTCCTTTACCGCCTCTACCTCGTCGTCTTCGAGCTTACCGAGCGTCTCACGCGGGCTGACGTCCGCTTCGGCGGCGACCGCCTTGGCGACGCGTCTTCCGACGCCGTCCATCTCAAGCAACGCGGTCTCGACGCTCTCGGTACCGTCAAGGTCGGTCTTTCCGACCCGTACGAAGTACCTGATGTCTTCGTCTTCTTCCTGTTCTGGTTCTTCTTGGCTCATGTTGTCTCCGTTTCCACGTCGGGAGTGGGATTCGAACCCACGCGGCGCGAACGCCACAGGATTAGCAATCCTGCGCCTTAACCACTCGGCCATCCCGACACGGTGGGTTCGGTTTCTTTCCGCCCTCTCGGACTCGGGACGTACGCCCCTGTAGTCAAGCGTACGTCCGTACCCGCGACGGGGATATAAACGCAACGGATTGAGACCTCCATGTGACCCCGTGACGTACTGCGAGGTCGGCGAGCGACGAGAATATACGTCTGGACGAGAAGTTAGAGGCAATGAGACTGAGGAGGAACAACGCCGACTTCCGTCTCGCCGATGTCGCCCAGCAGGTGGTCGGCGGATTCCTTCTCGCAGGACCTTTCGTCGTTACCGAGGAGGTCTGGACACTCGCATCCGAGATGGAGCCTCTCAACGCGGTTCTGACTGCGCTTCTCGTCGCCGGAATAGGCTACGGCGCGCTGTACGAGGCGGACACGGGGCGCGACGCAGAGGACGAACAGGATGTCGCCGGTATCCCGGTGCGTTTCATGACGCTCATGGTCGTCGCATTCGGCTCCGTCGCCGTGCTTGCGTTCCTCTTTGACGCACCCGAAACGTTCCTCGGCGGCGGAACCGCTGTCGTAGCGGACACGTTCAAAGCCGTCAGCATGGGTGCTGTCTTCAGTGTCGTCGGTGCGGCGACGGCGGACAGCGTCTTCTGACCGTGGCTACAGACCTTCGTCGTCAACGATGGTCGTCTCCGCTTCGCCCTCGGTGAGCTTGTTGACGAGTTCGTAGTAGTCGTTCTGCATCCCGGCGGGGAACTCGACGACGGCTATCCATGAGCCGTCTGCCTGCCACTCCTCTTCTTCGAGCTTTCCGAACTCTCGCAGTTTCCCCTGCGCCTTTCCGGCGTACTCGGCGGGGATTCGGGTGGCGACCTTGACCTGTTCGAAACGGATAGGTATGACGGGGCGCAGAGCGTCGACCGCCTCGTCGACCTGTTCCTCGGCGGGGACCATCGGGTCGACCCGGAAGTCGGTCTCCCCGAGGGCGCGCTCGATGCGGTCGGGCGGATGCGGCGTGTCGTTCTCCTGCGGGTTGATGGCGTTACGCGCTATCGTGTTTATGACGCGTCGCCTCTTCTCCTCCTGCATCTCGCGCCGCTGTTCGGCGGTAATCTGTATCTCGCCGCGCTCCACGACCTCCGGAATTATTTCGAGCGGGTCGGTCGTCCCGAAGACCTCCTCAAGCGACTCTTCGGGGGGGCGGTCGCCGCTCGACGCGTCCTCGAACACGTCCTCAGCGGCGATTACGTCCCTAAGGTCGCCGTCGAACTCACCGCGGCTAATTTCGAGTGCGGCGTCGGGTTCGACAAGTACCTCGAAACGCTGTCCGTGCGACTCTAAACGTGCGGTTACCGCCTCGTCAAGAGATATCATCGT
>JBKHFQ010000019.1:0-12215 GCA_046540135.1 Halobacteriales archaeon | reverse complement strand
TTCCTGAGCCGTATCTTCTGAACTCCGAAAAACCGGCGTAGAGTTTTTGTGCTCTCCCCGCGACTAACCCCTATGTCGAAGACAGAGGGGTACGCGATACAGTTCGAGGAAGACGAGACGGAGGAAGTGGCGTACAAGATTAAACACGAGATTACGGTACATCTCTCCGGCGAACACGCCGATGAGGTCGTAGAGGATGTCGGCGATGTCGTGGCGGACCGCGTCGAGGAAGGCGGTCTTTCGGACGGCGTCGTCGAGGATGTCGGTGATAGCCTGTCGGAGCGCATAGTCGCCGACGACCTCTCGGACGGGATGGTGGACGACGTGGGTACAGCTATATCCGACCGTGCCGCCGAGGAGGATGTATCCGACGACGTTATCCGCGACGTTGCGGCTCTCATCGTCTCGCTGTCGCAGGAGAGCGGTCTATCGGATATCATCGTTGAGGACGCGGGTGAGACGATAGCCCACCGCGTCCAGAAGGAGGACCTTTCGGACCAGCTCGTCATCGATATCGCGGACGTGCTCACCGAGAACCTAACGCAGGAGGACTTCTCCGAGGATGTCATGGAGGATGTCGGCGACGAGATAGTCCGCCGTCTACAGGGTCCGGACGCCGACGAACTCGTTCAGGAGGTCGCGCAGGTCGTCCTTAACCACCTCCCCGGTGTGCGCCATCTCGGACCCGTCAAGAGCGTCGTCGAAAAGATAGTCGACCGTCTACTCGGCAGGAAGGCGGATATGGTGGTCGCCGACGTCGGCGACATCATAGTCGACAAGATGTCTCAGGAAGGACGCGCCGACGAAATCGTTGGCGAGACCCTCGACATCGCCGCGGCGAAGATAATAGAGGAGGAGCTATCTGACCCTATAGTTGACGACACTCTGGATACATCGACCGACAGGCTCGTCGATGCAGGGGCGTCCGACGCGATGGTTGACGATGTCCTCAACACCGCCATAGAGGACATCATCGAGAGCGGACAGGCTGACGAACTCGTCGACGGTACGTTGGACACGGCGACCGACAGACTCGTGGAGGAGGACGTTGCGGATGCGCTCGTTGACGACGTGCTCGAAACCGCGATAGGCGACCTCGTCGCGGAAGGCGACACAGACGCGGTCGTCCACGATACCGTCGACACGGCGACCGACAGGCTCGTCGAGGCGGGCGAGACCCAGGCGCTCGTCGACGAAGCACTCGAAACCGCTCTCGAAAAGCTGGTGCGCGAAAGGATGGTCGAGAAGATTGCCGAGGAGGTCGCCGACGAGTATCCGGCTACACCTTGAAGGACTCGCCACAGCCGCAGGTCGACTCGGCGTTCGGGTTTGTGATGTCGAACCCCGTACTCTGTAACGACTCAACGTAGTCGACCTGGCTTCCTTCGAGGTACTCGGCGGAGTGCTCGTCGACGATGAACTCGACGCCCTTGTCCTCGACCACGATGTCGTCGTCGCTTACGTCGTCGTCGAACTGCATGCCGTACGAGTATCCGGAGCATCCGCCCTGTTGGACGTAGATTCTGACCCCGTATCCGTGTAGGTCCTTTTCGTCCTTGATTTCCTGCGCCTTCTTAGCCGCCTTGTCTGTGATGGTTAAGATTTGTTCGGTTTCAGATTGCGCCATACTCGCGTTAGGCGCGTCGAACGCATAAATCTGACGTTGGTTACACGAAGGTTCTTGTTGACGGCGTACGTACCTCAGGCGTGGAAACCGAAGAGAGCGAGGGTACGGAAGACGGCGAGACAGCCTACGTAGCCGTTGCACCCCGACGCTCTACCGACGAGTACGACCCCGTTGCGATGGGCGTCGCCGTTGTCGCCGTCCTGTACGAAGACACCGTCTACTACTTCCGACGCGACGAACTCGCGCGCCTTTTTGATCTTCTCGCATCCGTTGACCGCGTCGTGGGCGTCAACGACTACGTTGTCGACGCACTCGAACCGCACGGCGACTTTCCGCGCTCGGCGTTCGTCGGCGTACAGAAACGTATCTCGGACGCACTCGGTGAACGCGTCTCGTTGAACAACGCCGCGCGCGCCACACTCGGCGTCGAACGCGACGACCCGCGTCGTCTGCCTCTCGAATGGCAGGAGGGGCGCGAGAAGACGGTCAAACGCGCCCTCAGGAAGGACCTCATGATTCTCCGTGACCTCGACGAGGCGATGCGCGCCGGAAAGGTCTGGGTCACCGACCCGCGTACGATGGAGGAGCGCGTTGTCGAACCCGACTACATGTAGGCGCGGTCCTCGGCGAACCGCTGTTTCGATTCCTCCTCTACCGTCGACATACGTTCCGCAAGCTGTTCGTAGTGTTGCTGAAGCTCGTGGGCGGACTCCTCTAGCGGCTCTGTGTCGACCCCTACTCCGTAGACTTCGGCGAAGCCCTCCACCAGACGCACGGCGGCTTCGATGTCCTGTGCGGGTGGATGTGCGGGAGTGGTGAGGACGCCGACAGCAACGGATGTATCTATGCCGCGCGCGAGTAGTTCGGCGTGCACACCCTCGAAGAAGCCGCCGCCTATCGGGTCGAAGACGCCGTCGACCCGGTCGCGGTAGTCATCCGTCGCCACGTAGAAGACATCGTGCTGTTCAGGTCCGTGGGGTCCTACGATACCTGAAAGGAAGACGACCTCCGAGACATCGTTGTCGGTCATCCATTCCGTCACGGCGTCGCTGAAAGACCGCGCGGCGTCAAGAGGCAAGAACATCTCGCCTACGAGGACCGTGAAGTCGACATCGTCCGACGAAAAGAACCGCGTGTGGTGGCGTGGTCTTCCGTTCTCGAACGGTGTTATCGAGGGTAGGTCTTCCGTGGTGATATGACCCGTCTTCTTCAAACCGAGGCTCTCCACGATGTAGTCGGCTGCCGTCAGACCCGCCAGACCGAACTCCGACACGCCGACCACGAGCGTCTCCGACGCCTCCCCGCCATGCTCTATCTCGAACGATGCTTCTTCCATGCCGTTAACAACTACCGCCACCGTATTCAACCTTCGCCGCGTAAGCCAAGCATGCGTAACGTTATCGTTGGATGTGGCTTCGTGGGAAAACGCCTCGCGCGGTTGCTCGTCGGTGAAGACGAGGAGGTCGTAGCCGTGACGCGGTCCGGCGTCTCGGTTGAGGGCGTTGAGAGCATCGAACGCGACGTAACGGACGACGACCTCGACCTCCCGGAATCCGACCGCGTCTTCTACCTCGTGAGCGCGGGCGGACGCGACGCCGACGCATACCGGTCAGCGTACGTCGAGGGTCTACGTAACACGCTCGAAGCTACCGACGCCCCAGTCGTCTACTCGTCGTCGACCGGCGTCTATGAGACCGACGACGGTTCGTGGGTAGACGAGAAGACGCGCGTCGAACCGACGACCGAACGGACGCGCGTCCTTCTGCGCGCCGAGGAAATCGCACGCGAGCGCGGCACGGCGGTCCGTTTCGGCGGTCTGTACGGCGAAGGACGTGTCGGCGTCGAGCGCTACCTCGGAGACACGACGGTCAAGGCGGGCTACCTCAACCTGATACGCGGAGTCGACGCCGCAAGCGCTCTCGTCGCAGCGCACGATGGCGACGACGACCTGTACGTCGCCGTCGATGACGAACCCGTCGACAGGCACGAACTCGCGCGGTGGATGTCGGAGCGCGTCGGGCGACCGCACGGCGAACTCGTCGACGAGACGCGGTCGCCCAACAAACGCTGTTCGAACGACCGTCTACGGTCGACCGGCTGGGAACCCGAATACCCGACCTACCGTGAGGGATATAAGCCCCTTTTGTGACTATGGCGAACTCTTATTGTCTCCGATGCCCATACTCACATGGAGGTAATATTGATGAAAGCTTTCGTAATGAATGAGATAGGAGAGACCGGATTTGCCGAAAAGGAAGTTCCAGAACCTGGACCCGAAGATGCCGTGGTACGACCGACGAAAGGGCTGGTCTGTACGTCCGACGTACACACCGTACACGGCGCGATAGGCGACCGCGAGAACCTGACACTCGGTCACGAGACGGTCGGCGTCGTAGAGGAGGTAGGCGATGGCGTCGAGGTATTCGAGGAGGGTGACCGTGTCGCAGTCGGCGCAATCACGCCCGACTGGGACTCGCTCGCCGCGCAGGACGGACATCCTTCGCAGTCGAACGAACCGCTCGGAGGATGGAAGTTCGCCAACGTCAAGGACGGCACGTTCGCCGAGTACGTCCACGTCAATCAGGCGGACGCCAACATGGCACGTATCCCCGACGGCGTCACGGACCACGAGGCGGTCTACGTCACGGATATGATGAGTACCGGTTTCATGGGCGCGGAAAACGCCGAGATACCCGTCGGCGGAACAGTCGCCGTCTTTGCTCAGGGTCCCGTCGGTCTGATGGCGACCAAGGGAGCGCGTCTACAGGGTGCGGGACGCGTCATAGCCGTCGAGACGGTCGACCGCCGCAAGGAACTCGCACGCGAGTACGGCGCTGATGAGGTCGTCGACTTTGAGGACGGCGACCCCGTCGAACAGATACGCGACCTGACCAACGGCGAGGGCGTCGACGCCGCAATCGAGGCGTTAGGCACGAGCGGCACCTTCGAGCAGTGTGTCAAGGTGACCAAGGCAGGCGGGACGGTCGCAAACGTCGGCTACCACGGCGAGGGCGAGTACGTCAACATACCGCGCGAGGACTGGGGCGTCGGAATGGCAGAGATAGATATTGCCACGGGTCTCTGCCCCGGTGGAAGGCTACGTCTCGAACGTCTCCTACGCCTCCTGGAAAACGACCGCGTCGACCCGACGAAGATGACGACGCACGAGTTCGGCTTCGACGAGATAGACGAGGCTTTCCGTCTGATGGATACGAAGGAGGACGGAATAATCAAGCCGCTCGTGGAGTTCGAGTAAAGCAGAAAGAGGAAACGTAGCGCGCCCTACTGGAAAGTCTTCTCCGGCACGCCCGCGTCGTCGACCTTCTCGGAGTCTATCTCCTCAGCCATTTTCCTGTACTTCTCGATGTCCTCCTCGTCGAGCGATGCCTTCACCTCGTCAAGAGCGTCCTCGAAGTCGTCCGCAGTGATGAGGACGTTTCCGACCGCCTCGTCTATCTCGTCTGGCTCGACGCTGTCGATGAATCCACGCATCGCGTTCATGCTCGCCGTGCGTGCGAGCGCCTCAAGGTCGCTTCCCGTGTAGCCCTCCGTCCGACCGGAGATGTCGCCGAGGGCGACACCCTCCGCGAGCGGCGAGTCGCGCGTGTGGATCTCGAGTATCTCGCGCCGCGCCTCCTCGTCGGGCACGGGCACCTCGATTAGCGAGTCAAGGCGTCCGGGACGCAGGAGCGCCTTGTCGATACGGTCGGGGCGGTTGGTCGCCGCGATGACCTTGACGTTCTTTAGCTCCTCGATGCCGTCGAGTTCGGTGAGGAGTTGCGAAACGACGCGCTCCGTCACCTGCGTGTCCATCGAACCGCCGCGTTCGGGTGCTATCGAGTCTATCTCGTCGAAGAAGATGACCGTCGGGGCGTTCTGACGCGCCTTCTTGAAGACCTCGCGGACGCCCTTCTCGCTCTCTCCTACGTACTTGTTGAGCAGTTCGGGTCCCTTCACGGAGATGAAGTTGGAGTCGCTCGCGTTCGCAACCGCCTTCGCTAACAACGTCTTGCCCGTACCGGGCGGTCCGTACATCAGTATCCCCTTGGGCGGTTCGGTGTCGAGCGCCTCGAATACCTGCGGATACTCAAGGGGCCATTCGACAGCTTCGACGAGTTGCTCCTTCACGTCTTCGAGACCCCCCACGTCGTCGTATGTGACGTCGGGAACCTCGACGAAGACCTCACGCATCGCGCTGGGTTCGACAGCACCCATCGCGTACTCAAAGTCCTCGACGGTCACCTCAAGGTCTTCGAGAACCTCTGCGGGTATCTCTTCCTCGTCTATGTCGATACGTGGACGGACGCGCCGGAGCGCCGACATCGCCGCTTCCTTGGTGAGCGAAGCGATGTCCGCGCCTACGAATCCGTACGTCTGGTCGGCGTACTCGCCGAGGTCAACGTCATCGGAGAGTACGCCGTCATCGGGGTTGTCTGGGTCCCCTCTCATATCACGCGTATGTATCTGCAGTATCTCAAGGCGTCCGTCGCGGTCGGGCACACCGACCTCTATCTCGCGGTCGAACCGCCCGCCGCGCCGCAGAGCGTTGTCGACGGCGTCAACGCGGTTGGTGGCGGCGATGACGATGACGTCGCCGCGCGCCTCCAGACCGTCCATGAGCGAAAGGAGTTGCGCCACGACACGGCGCTCGACCTCGCCGCTGACCTCGTCGCGCGACGGCGCGATGGAGTCTATCTCGTCGATGAAGATGACAGTCGGAGCGTTCTCCTCCGCCTCCTCGAATATCTCGCGTAGCTGTTCCTCGCTCTCGCCGTAGTACTTCGACATTATCTCCGGACCCGAGACGGTCTCGAAGTGCGCGTCCACCTCGTTCGCCACAGCCTTCGCAATCATCGTCTTGCCCGTACCGGGTGGACCGTGCAGAAGGACGCCCTTGGGCGGTTCGATGCCGAGATTCTCGAAAAGCTCGGGATGGCGTAGAGGAAGCTCTATCATCTCCCGTACCTGGTCGAGTTCGTCCTGCAAGCCGCCGATGTCCTCGTAGGTCACGTCGGGTACGTCGCCGCGTTCTCCCTCGAAGTCCTCCTCCGCGACGGGTTCGTTGTTCCAGTTTACCGCCGTTCCCTCACCGATGACCACGGTACCCGAAGGACTCGTTGAGGTCACGGCAAAGACGAGAGGCGTGTTGAGAAGACCGACCTTCATCCTCTGACCCTTCGTGACGGCACGACCCTCCAACTTCTGCTTAAGCAGGCGCTCCATGTACGCCTGACTGCCGCGTATACGTACGCTCTGCGTCGGCGCGACGGTCACCGAATCGGCTTCGGACGCGTCGACCTGCGACACGACGACGTTGTCATCGATGCCGACGCCTGCGCTCGAACGCGTCTCGCCGTCGATACGTATGATACCGTTTCCGGTGTCCTGCGAGTATCCGGGCCAGACCTTTGCGACCGTCTTGCGCTCGCCTTCAATCTCGATTACGTCGCCGGAAACGACGCCGAGTTTGCGCATTGCGTCCTTGTCCACACGCGCTATACCCCTTCCGGCGTCGTCGGGTTTGACACCGCCTACCTTTAGCTGTACTGTCATAGGTTAACCAAGAGTAAGTGTGGATAACTAATAAACCTTTTGCCGGGCATGGGATCCGGTCCACCCAGCTCACAGGGGTATGAGCACAAATCTTTATGAGTCGAAGCCACGTGTGTTGGGTTATGGGTGTAAGCAACACAACCGGCGAGGAATCGCTAATAAGCACACCGGACAGCCCCGTCGGCTACGTAATGGTACTTCTCGCTGCCGTGACCGGCTTGATACATGTGGTCGCTATAACCAACGCCATACAGTTCAGTCAGACGTTGGCAATACTCTTCGCACTCAATGCGCTCGGCTTCTTCGGGATCATCGCGGTCTACTTCACGCGGTTCTGGAGACCCGAACTGTACATCGCCACGGCGCTCTATTCTCTGGCTACGATAATCGCTCTCTTCCTCTTCCCGGAGGTCAACTTCAGCCTTGAACAGTTCTACAGGGACGGTAGCCTCAATCCAATAGTCGTTGTCTCGAAGACTGTCGAGGCGGGTATCATCGTCTGCGCCCTGTATCTCTTCTCTGAGTCGTCGTAGCGGACCAGAACCCCTTAGTTCGTCGCGTCCCTTCGGCGTCCAATGCCCGTCCATCCTGACCAGTCCGTCTCCGTACTCGTCGACACCCAGAACATGTACCACGCCGCGCAGAGCCTCTACTCCAACAACCTCGACTACTCGTCCGTCCTCGAAGAGGCGGCGCGCGACAGGCGTCTTCGGCGTGCCCTCGCGTACGTCGTCCGGGCGGACAACGAGGAGGAGGAGTCCTTCTTCGACGCCCTGACACGTATCGGATTCGAGACGAAGGTCAAGGAGATGAAGGAGTACCCCGACGGGACGCGTAAGGCGAACTGGGACATGGGCATCGCCATCGACGCCATCACGTTCGCTCCCCATCTCGACGCCATGGTTCTATGTACCGGCGACGGTGACTTTACGCGTCTCGTTCACCACGTCCGCGAAAAAGGCGTGCGCGTCGAAATAATGGGGTTCGGGAGTAGTACGTCCGCGGAACTCATCGAGGCGGCGGACGAGTTCGTCGATATGTCGGAGGAACCCGGCAGGTTTGTGCTTGGCGTCTAACCCTCCTCCAGATCGTACTCCCAGTCTCGGTAGCCGCCTTCGAGGTTCGCCACCTTCCCGTCGAAGCCCTCGTACGACTCTATGAGACGCGCCGCCTGCTGTGAACTCTGACCGATGGGACACGCGACCACGATGTCGTCCTCCCACTCGTACTCGTCTATGCTTTCCGTAATCCTGTTGAACGGTACGTTCTCCGCGCCGGGTATATGTCCCTGAGAGAAGTTCTCCGGGTTACGTATGTCGATTATCTGAGGCGCGTCGCCGTTGTCTATCCTATCCTTCAGCTCTTCCGGGACGATTTCGTCTACCATTTGGTCGGTGTAGCCGGGCTACCGTCATACGGCTTACGGAACCGGCGTCTTCTGCCGCGACTAAAGACCCACGGCTTCGAGCGGCGTCACACCGACGACGTACGCGCCGACGAAGAAGCCCGCGATAGCGCCGCCGTTGAGAAGAGGAAGTCCGGCGTGCGGTTCTCCCTCAGCCACCTTACGCATGAGGAGGACGAATCCGGCGAGAGCGCCGACGAGCGCGCCTACGGCGGGCGCGTAGCCGACGAAGTGCGCCGCGCTCGCTACCAAGACGCCGGGGATGACGGCGTCGCCGAGTCCCATGTAGAGGGCGTCGCTACCTTCGTCCTCGGTCACCTCGCCCGTCGCCTCGACGAACGAGTATCCGGCGCGGCGCGGCACGACGAACATAACGGGTAGCTTGAGGTCCATGACGCCGTCTGCGAGCGTGAGCATATGCTTCGTGCGGTAGACCGCCACGGCGTCGTAGACGGCGAGCACGACGAGGAGGAGGAGCGCAGGCACGACGCCGAAGCTTATGCCGAATATTCCCGCTCCCGCCGCGCCCATTAGAACGCCCGCCGTGTCGACGACGTACCACTCCGGATAGAAGGCGACGAGCGCCGCGACTACTGCGCCTCCCGCGCCGGCGGCGACGGCGGGAACGAGCGCCGACAGGGCGTAGAAACAGAGGACGCCGACGCTGGCGATGATGACGCCGCGGAGGACGATGTCGTATCCGAGACGGACGGCGACGAGTAGAAACGCCGTAAAGACGAGTATGGCGCCGAAGTAAAGGACCGAGTTCGTCGGGTCCTGTGCGTTCTCGGTCGCCTGCAGACCCGCGGCGTCGAAAGCGGGGACGAGCGCGATGGCGAGGAGCTCGACGGCGAGGAACAGCGCCGCCATGCCGACGAAAGGCGCTACGTCACGTAAACGGGACATGGACGAAGGTGTTGTCGCCCGCATTTGTTCTTTCCGGTAACCCGTCCTTGTCCCTTCTCATCATTCCAGTAAGTCGCGCAGTTCGTCGGCATGCGTCTCGGCGCGTCCCTTCTCATCGCGTACTTCGTCGAGTTCGTCGCGTATCGCGTCGACGTCCGCACCCGCCTCCTCGCGTGCGACGAGCGCCCGCCGCATCTCTCCGTACGTCCCGTTCGCCGCCATGTCGCGGACGCGCCGGAGCGCCATCACCGTCTCATCGTCGGCGAAACGGCGGACGAGCGAGACGAGTTCCTCGGCACGTCGGCGGACGACGCCTTCAGGGTCGTACGAGAGCTCGAAACGCGACCCGTCCGCCGTCTCGAAGTAGGTGCGCGGGACGGCGTCGCGGAAACCGTCGGGGTCGTCGACGTAGTGTGAGAGCTTCGCGTCCGAGGAGTCGGCGAGTTCGAGGACGCGGTCCACCGTCTCGTCGTCGACGTACCGTGCGAGGCGTTTGGCTGTTCCGCGTTCGATAGGCGCGTCATCGACAAGGGGTGCACCGTGTGTCCGTTCGCCGAGACGTGCGACATCGACCGCGGGGGCGTCGCGGACGAACGTCTCAAACCCTTCCCGGACCCTCTCGTTGTAGCCCTCGACGGCTTCCCGTAACCGCGAGACATCGACACCTTCGGCGCGCCGCGCCTTTTCGAGCGCCTTCTCCTTCCGGCGTATCTCACGCGCTCGCTCGTCGGCGCGGCGTTCGAGGTCGCTCAGTTCGTCTCTCAGATTATCGCCTAGCTCGACGTACCGTTCGTATGTTTCGACGAAGTCGCGTACGTCCTCCATGTCTCCGCGCGCCCGCCGGAAGTGTTTGTCGTGGAGCGTGTTCGCGTCGAGATGCGAAAGCGCGCGCTCTATGTCGCCCGCGCGGTAGATATCTTCCTCTTCGACCGACTCCTCTATATCTATGACGACGTTCTGGAACTCGACAAACCTCCCGAACTCTCCATGACCCGTGGCGTCCTCGCGGTACTCGTCGAAGGCGTCGTCGATACGGCGGTACACGTCACGCGTTCTCTCGGCGCGGTCCTCGCCCACCTCGCGCACCTCGGCGCGCGCCTCGCGGTACTCATCGGTCCTTTCCACGGTACGGCTATGCGGACGCGTCGGAAGTAGGTTACGCGTCGCGCGAGGCGCACACCCCGACGAACGACCCGTCGCCGTACCCCTCGCGTACCTCGTCGGGCGACTCCATACCTTCGGGAAGCCCGAACAACGTCTGGACGTACCGCCTGTCTCCGAACTCCACAGCGGTCAACGTCTCGTCTATCTCGTCCGTCGAGACGAAGGTCGCTTCGCGGTAGAACGGGTTCTGCTCCTTGCCCTCGACGTACCGCTGTCCGAGAGGGCTTTCCCGGTCGACGTACCCCGCGACGAAACGTCCTCCGGGGCGTAGTACACGGCGTGCTTCTCTCAACGCCGCGCCGAGGTCGTCGACAAAACAGACGGTCGTGACCATGAGGACGGTGTCGAAAGCGCCGTCGTTGAACGGGAGAGACTCGCCGACACCGCGCACCACCGAGATTCCGCGTTCTCGTGCGTGTCTCAGCATCTCGGTCGAAGGATCGACACCCGTCTCGACTCCGAGGGGTGCGGCGAACCTCCCTGTTCCGACGCCGACGGAGACGCCTTCGGGGTCGTCGGGGACGAGCGTTTCGAGAGCGTTCATCTCCGACTCGTACGCGTAAACGTGTTCGTCGAACCATCTGTCGTACCTCTCGGTGTGTTTCTCGAAAGGCTCGGCGCGGGGTTCCATAACCACCGTTCGTAATGCGCGCGTATTTTCGCTTCGGCTACTCCATCAGAAACCGCAGAACCTCGCCGTTGAACTCCCCCTTACGCTCTTCGAACGCCCCGTGACCGCAGTCCTCGACGACGTGTAGCTCTCCTTTAGGTATACGGCGTGCAGTCTCCTCCACGATTTCGTCGGTGAAGAGGATGTCATCGCTCCCCCCGACGACGAGCGTCCGAGCGTCTATCTCGTCGAGAACCTCCCCGGAGTCGTGTTTGAGTAGAGCGTCGCACGATGCCACGAAGTCGTCGTGTGACGGTTCGAAGAAGCTGACGGGGAGGCGCGCGACCGCGGCGTAGAGTATCTCCCTGTACCTGCTCGCGTAGGTCGTCCCGACGGCGTCGACGTACACCTCGTCCCAGTCTCCGTCGATAGCCGCCGACCGCCATCCCTTGACGATACGCTTCCCCTCCTCGCTCAGACGGTACCCCGTAACGCCTAGGACGAGACGTCTGACCCCCTCCCCGTGCTCCGCGCCCACGTACTGCGCCACCATGCCGCCGAGCGACAGACCCAGGACATCGACGCGTCCGTCGAAGCTGTCGAGGACTTCTCCGTACCCGCGAGCCATGTCGCGCGTCGTCGTATTCTCGTCAAGAGGCGGACGACCGACGATGTGTACGGTGTAGTCGTCGGTGAACTTCGCGTAGTAGTACCTTTCGAGGAGAACCTCCGACATCTTGGACCTCTTGCTCGCCGGGAAACTGTCGCTCAGACCCGGTAAGACGACGAGAGTCCTGTCGCCGTCGCCGACGGTAACCGTCGGATGTCCCGCTACTTCCTCCATGCGCTTCCCTTAGCGCCGCGACCACTTGAATCCATGCGCGGCGCGGGGTATTTCAACCCCCGAAACGTACACGTGAATGATGACAGGCGTATCGGAGAAGCTAGAC